>VXNZ01000003.1 GCA_009840355.1 Chloroflexota bacterium | reverse complement strand
GTGGTGAACACCGAGACCTACACCGACGAATATATCCTGCCGGAGGGCAGCAGCCTGATGGTGGACGACGGCGACCTCGTGAGCATCGGCGACACGCTGGCGGCGTTGGACTTCGACGAAGATTCCGACGAAGCCGCGCTCGCGCAGAACACGCCGCACGACATTCTGGCGCGTGTGTCCGGCATGGTGCACATAGACGGCGACTTGCTCTCCATCAGCTGGACTGACGACGACAAGCGCGAGTACCAGATTCCGGCGGCGTCGGCATTGATAGTCAACTCGGGCGACGAGGTTGCGGCCGGCGATCCGCTGACGGCAGGTCCGAAGAGTCCGCAGCGCATCCTGAGTTTGCAGGGACGCGAAGCAGTTCAGCAATATCTCATAGACGAAGTGCAGAATGTGTATCGCTCGCAAGGTGTTACCATCCACGACAAGCACATCGAGGTGATAATCTCGCAGATGCTGCGCAAGGTTCAGGTGGAAGACTCCGGCGACACAAACCTGCTGCCGGAAGACCAGATAGACCGCAAGCAGTTCGAAGAGCAGAACGCCGCGGTGCTGGCAGAGGGTGGCGAGCCTGCGACGGCAAGCCCTGTACTGCTGGGCATCACGCGCGCATCGCTGAAGATGGACAGCTTCCTTTCCGCGGCGTCGTTCCAAGAGACGACACGCGTGCTGACCGAGGCCGCCGTCAACAGCGACATCGACTACCTGCGCGGGCTGAAGGAAAACGTCATCATCGGCAGGCTCATACCCGCGCGGCTCGACCTGACCGAAGAGGGCAGAGCATTCCTGGACATCCCGGAAGACGAAGAAGTCGTCGATCCTTTCAGCATGCTGAAGGGGCCGGTTGACGAATTCGAGACTGAGATGGCGCAGGGACCGTTCGGGCTGGGCGTGGAAAACGCGTCAGAAGATGTGGTAGCGACGGGTGCGATGTCCACAGAGGAATTGGTGGAGGCGCAGGCGACAGTCGGCGACGACTAGATAAACCTGACGACATAAACGGATAAGATATGCAGGATGGGCGGGATGCTGTGGAAAGATGGCGTCCCGCCCATTTTGCTTGCTTAAGAGATGATTTCACAAATTCCTAATGTTGTCATTCCTCACTTCGTTCGGAATCTGAAATCGTTGCATGCAAATCTGTTTCCGACTTTAGATTTCGAGCGAAGCGAGAAATAATAGGTGTAAATTGCATTTGTGAAATCGTCTCGATTAACGAAAGAACAAGGGGCGGAATGTCCATCAGAAAATGGGCTGTCTTGAATACATTGCTGCTTGTCGGGCTGCTGGCATGCGGCAGCAATGAAAACGCGATAGCGCCTTCCGATGCTGTGACGCTATTAGCGGATGCTTCCAACAAGGTAGCCGCGGGTAAGTTTTCGTATCATTCACGCAGCATGTTCATAGTGGATACAGGTGACGGCGAGCAAGAGCAAATTTACTCTACTGCCGACTCCTACATAGACCCTGACAAGGGCTGGTTTTCTGACGGCGAAACGAATGACTTAGTTTCTGAGCCGCAGCGCATTAGCATTGTCAGGATTGGGCACAGAGCCTATCATTTCGTAGAGACGCGAAGCTGCTATGTAGATAATCCTGCCATTAGCTATAACCCTCTCTCTTTCTTTACGCTTGAAGAACTTCGTGCACGGCAAGACTACATCAGCGGAGAGCGAATCATTGCAGACGGTAAGAATACGGAAAGGATTACTCTGGAGTTACCGAAAGAGACGATGACTATGACGATTCAGGACGGCTTGCTAGTCGAGCAGACTGCCTATTCGGACGAATTTCACTACGGAGGGGCAGTCGGCGACAGTTTTGAAGGCAAAATCATCGCCAACAAAATCACGGCGCGCATATACGACATCGGTGTGGAGAAAGAACTGCCCACTCCGGAGCCGATTTGCCGCTAAATTAGGAATTACCGCTGTTCACTGCGGACAGCGATGCCTTGTTCCACAACTCTTTTAGACGCGACTTGATTGACTTGATTAGGGGATGTGCATAAATGACTGCAAAAGTACACGACTTTCATGACGGAAACCTGCATTTCCAAGAGCGGTTCGGCACGGTGAAATTGGCAGAACGGGTAGCGCAGCGGGCATCCGAGCAGTTGAGCAAGGAACAGCGCGAGTTCATCGAGCAGGCGGACATGTTCTTCATGGCGACCTGCGACCATCGTGGGCTGCCCACCTGCTCGTACAAAGGCGGCGATCCCGGCTTCGTAACGGTCGTGGACGACACCTGCATCGCATTCCCCAACTACGACGGCAACGGCAAATACCAAAGCATGGGCAACCTGCTGAAGAATGCCAACATCGGTCTGCTGTTTATCGACTTTGTTGGGCAGGCGAGGCTGCGGCTGCAAGGCGTGGTGTCAATAGACCCCGATGACGCGCTAATGGCAAAATACCCCGGCGCGCAATTCATAGTGCGAGTATCGCTCACCGAAGTGTATCCAAACTGTGCGCGCTATGTGCACAAATACGAGCTAGTAGAGCGGTCGGTGTATGTGCCCCGCGAAAACGCCACCGTCCCCACCCCCGAATGGAAGCGGGAGTTGCGAGAATACCTGCCCACAAACGACCCGGCGCGGAGTGGCGACTGACAAGATGAACGGGATTGTGAGAGCGGGTAGGTGGTTCGTGTAAGCGATGTCGTGGTTGATTATTCATTCTGTGGTCGTTAAAGTGGGAGTGCGCCAAGCGTGCAATTCAACTGGGACAATAACGGGTGATTCATGACAACGACAGAAGAACGACTTAGCCACTTGGAAGGTGGCTACAATCACTTGGCAACTAAAGCCGATGTGCAGGCGCTCGAAACCCGCATGACACAACAGATTGCGGAATCGGAAGCGCGCTCCGCTAAGCAAAGAGCGGACATGGAAACGCGCCTGACAAAGCAGATTGCAGAATCAGAGACGCGCATGGTGAAGTGGATGGTAGGCGCGCTGACCGGCGGGATAGTCGCCGGAGCCGCGATTGTTACCGCTGTTGTGAACATTGTCGGGTGAGGTTATGAACATACAATTGACGGCGATCATCGAGCGTGAAGGGGATGGTTATGTTTCGCTTTGCCCTGAATTGGACATAGCCAGCCAAGGGGATAGTGTGCCTGAGGCTCGGGATAACTTGAGAGAAGCATTGGAGTTGTTCTTTGAGGTGGCGTCGGATACCGAGATTGAGCGCCGCTTGCGTGGGGAAGTGTACATAACACAGGTACAGATTGCAGTTGGCTAGGCTTCGAGTGCTATCGGGGCGAGAAGTATGCCGAATACTTGCAAATCATGGTTTTGCTGAGGTTCGTCGCAAGGGCAGCCACATCATAATGCGGAAAGTGGAGAGCGATGACACCGCAAGCATTCCAGTTCCCGATTACAGAGAACTGCGACTTGGAACACTTCGAGCAATCATCAGGCAATCGGGATTGCCCAGAGAACTGTTTGAGTGATGCCTTTAGTTTGGGGCGCCGAATGAAGCGAGCCGCCTGAAACCGTCCTCAACAGTGTGTGGAGTCAGGAATACAGGCGGCGCAGCTTCGCTAAATCCTCTTCGCGCGGTTGCTCGTTACGGTGGCGTACCAGCTGGCGTCGCGCTCGCGGGATGCGACATATTGCGCGTCCGCTTCTTGCAGATCCTCCGAGATTGGTCCCGCGAATGGCGGCAGTTCAAACCTTGGCGGAGACTCCGTAAGGCGCGGGTCGCCCTGCTCGGTCAGCACGGACATCAGGCGGGCGTTCAGGTCGGCGCGAATCTGCTCGTATTCGCCGTCGTAGGCGACGTTCTGCATATAGTCCGGGTCTTTGCGCAGGTCGTAAAGTTCTTCTTGCGGCCTCTTTCCAAAGCCCAGCTGGAATAGCGGCCGCACGTCTTCCCTCGCCCTGTTGACAATCATCCAAGTCTTGGTGGGCCCGTGGTCTATATCGCCGTATATCGTGCGCGTCGGCGTCTGGTAGTCTGCCACCAGCGCCGGCGGCTCGGCATTCTCATCGTCCATTCCGCCCGGATCGCCGGCAGGCCAGCGATCAGGCTCGAAATTGTATATGTACAGATAATCGTCCGTGCGGATACCTCGCATAGGGTAGGGCAGCGCGCCCGCTCTTGACAGCACATGCCGTTCCCGTCCGGTAACAACGAAGTCCCTGTTTTCCTGAATGCGCCCGCTCTCGGCGGATTCGAGCAGAGGCATAAGGCTGGTGGCGGTCATGCCCTCAGGCTGCTCCACGCCGGCGGCATCAAGGAATGTCGGCGCGATGTCCATCATGTTCACGAAGTCGTTTATGACGCGGCCCGGCGCAACATGCCCATGCCAGCGAACCGCCAACGCCACTTCCTGACCGATGTCATACACGTTGCACTTTGCCCTGGGGAATCCGGGGATGCCATGGTCACCGCTGACGACTATCAGCGTGTTGTCCAGCTCGCCGATTTCTTCCAATCGGTCGATTAGCACGCCCAATCCCGTATCGAAGGCGAGACATTCGCCCAGATAGTCGGCAAAGTCTTCACGGATGTCGTGTTCGTCTGGCAGGAACGCCGGCATTCGCCCTTTCAGGTCGTCGGGTTCAAGACCCCACAGATTCTTGCCGGAGCCGCGCTCCCATGTGCGGTGAGTGTTGGTAGGTCCCCACCAGTAGCAGAACGGCGTGTCGTCGGGTCTGGCGTCTAGGAAACTGTTGAAGTTGGCGCGCACCTCGTCGAATAGTTCTTGCTTCGCATCGGCAACCGACAGCGTGTCCAGCCGCGAAGTAACCTCTTCGGAGAAGTAGTCGAACCGGATGCCGCCCGACTCATACGCGGCGCGGTCTCCCCCGTACGGCGCGTTGTAATAATGCCCCGGCGACCAGACCTTGTAAGTGTATCCGATGTGGTAGCCGGCTTGTTCCAGTACCAGCGGGTATGTCGGAATAGACTCATCCCACGCAGCGCCGAACAGAATCGCGCCCTGCCCGGTCTGCCAGAAATACCTACCCGAGAGCACCGAGCTCCGGCAAGGCGTGCAGCTCGGCGCGGGCACATGCGCATTAAGAAACAGAGCGCCTTCATTAGCGATTCTATCGAAGTTAGGCGTCTCGATGAGTTCGTGAATAGTGCTTTCGCCGGGCTGGTTGCGGTAAGCGCTGGCATACCTGCCCCAGTCATCCGCGAACGCGAAAACGATGTTTGGTCGCAAAATTATCCTCCTATAATTATGTCGTATCAACCAGCCGCAACTGTATGATATTGGTGCAAGTCGGTCAAACTGCCGAAACACGCGGCGCCCGCCGCCGCCCTGCTAATTCGGCGCGCTTGTCAGCAAGAAACCGCCGTCAACGGGCAGCGTTATACCAGTAATGAAGCGCGCCTCGTCGCTGGCTAGGAACAGCGCGGCGTTGCCAATGTCCCAGCTTTGCCCTTCGACGGGCAGGGGCGTGGAACTCCGGCGCACTTCGCGGGTGTCCGATGCGGCGGCGCTTTCCAGTCGCGGCGTCCACATCAGCCCCGGCATAATGCAGTTCGCGCGGATGTTGTCGGCTGCGTGGTCGAGCGCAAGCGCGCGCGTGAGACCGACAACGGCAGATTTGTTCACGGTGTACTGCGCGGACGACCTGCCCGGCTTGGGACGCAGCGCCGTAACCGACGACACATTGATTATCGCTCCGCCGCCTGCGTTCTGCATGTGCGGCACGGCGTATCGGCACATATTGACCATGCTCATCAGGTTGACGGACGCGCTGCGATACCAGTCTTCGTCGGTCGCCTCGACCACGCTGCCACCCATACCACCGCCACCGACATTGTTGTGCAATATGTGCAGTGCGCCGTATCGCTCTATCGCCGCCGCGACGACTTGTTGGCAGTCATCCGGATTCGTAACATCGGCGGTCGCCGTGGACGCCTCGCCGCCCTCTTCGGTGATGATGCGCGCCGTAGCTTCTGCCCACTCGCTCACGGCGTCAACCAGCACGACCTTCGCGCCATTGCGGGCGAACAGTATCGCCGCCGCCGCGCCGTTGCCCACTCCGCTGCCGCCAAATGTACCAGCGCCGCTGACAATTGCGACCTTACCGCTGAGTCTCATTTGTTGCCCTCTCATCTGCTGCCCTCCGCAGGGGAACTTAACAAGATGTACAGGAAATTACAGGATAGGGATGGATTGCCGATGCGCGATTGCCTAGCGAGATTTTTGTCCGTCGGCTTCGTCTAGGATGTGCAGATACAGGAACGCGCCGGTGAAGGTTGTGGCTTCTTCGCAGTGCCCGCCAATCATCTCACCGGACGGACGCGCCGCCGCGATGTGGATGTGCGCGCGAATGCCGGATTCCGAGTCGGGCAGCGGCTGAATGTAGCCCTCCGCGCTGACGAGTTCCAGGTTCTCGTTCAGGCTGCTGCGCTCGAACTCCGGATTGCCCTCATCGTATCGGCACAAATTGCGTAAATTCAACTGCCGCAAACTGCCGATGCACGATGTGACAGCCGCCTCGCGGATGCCGTGCTCAAGCGCGAACTGCTCCAGCCCCGCAACGAACGCCTCGCCGGGCCCGAACTGATGATAGACCATACGGGTTGCGTCAATGTTCCAAGATTTGTCCCTCATAAGGCTGCACCTCGCAACTTCATTCCCGATTGGCATAATCGTGATTCATAGAGTCCCTCCCATATCAAGGGGAAGGCTTGGATGGGGGCGTCTAATCATGCGCCACATGACATCCCAGTAAACCAAGTCTCAATACGGCAATCCCGCGCGCCAGGATCGCAGTAGAACCGCAGCGTGCCGTTGTGCATTATCAGCCCGTGCAGCTCCAGATCCGGCACATCCATCTGGTCCACGATTTCTCCGCTGCGTACCTGCGCATTCTAACATGCTCACATAGAAGCGGGACGGACATGACGGAGACATGACGGATAGGAGAATACTACAAGACAATTTCAAAAGTCCCTTCCCCCTCGATGGGGGAAGGTTAGGATGGGGGCGAAATATGTGTCCACCACCACCTTTTGCAAATGTCTCGATACCACAAGCGATAATAGACAGAATATGCTAGATTTGTTAGACTGAAATCTACCACCTGATTGGAATATGGGCGGTTAGCTCAGTTGGCAAGAGCGCTACGTTGACATCGTAGAGGTCATAAGTTCAAGTCTTATACCGCCCACCATTTCCATTCAACGCCTAACGCAGAAGAGAGCGTGTTACCTTGGCAAACGAACCACACGACCGCATTACGCATGTTGACTTGCTCAATTTCTTCGACAGCAAGATAGAGCGCAGCATTAACGAAATGCGTACCGAAATGCGTGAATTGCGAAATGAAATGCGCTGGCTGATAGGCATTAGCCTTGCGCTGATGATGCTATTCATGGCATTCGTAACTCTATTTGTCAGGTAAATCGCCAAGTTAGGCGCGGCATTCATTGATATTGACATAGAAACAGAGAGGAGAGGCGATGCGAGAGCAACCCAGCGAGAAGTCCATGAACCGAATGCGGGTCTTCGTGGAGAAGTATTGCCAGAAGTCCGGCACCTTCACTCATCCCGGCGAGGGCGTTACGGACGCCGTGATTCTCGGGCTTGCGGAGAATATCGATACGATAGGCAGGCCGCTCTGTCCGTGCCGTTTCTACCCGGACAAAGAAGAAGAGAAGAAGTATCGCACATGGATGTGCGCATGCGACGACATGCAGATTTACAAATACTGCCACTGCCTGCTCTTCGTGACCGAGGACGGATTGCCGATTACCGAATATCTGCCCGAAGGCCATGAAGGACTTGAGATGTACGGGCTGGTGAAGGATCCTACCCCGGACCAGGGACGCCCGCTGCGCCACAAGGCAGAAGAGCGCGAGATCGAGCGCAAGGAACGACCGAGCTAGTTCGCCACAAGCAAGTCCGCCGCGAGCAAGTCCATAGGTCAGCGTGCGCGATGAACGCGCCAATTCAATTTGCCAATGAATTCATATTCAAGCATAGATTTGGAGGAACAGATTTAGATGTCAAAGCCATTTGCGGTAACAGACGGCAGCTTCGATCAGGATGTTTTGAACTCGGACACGCCCGTAGTCGTGGACTTCTGGGCAGACTGGTGCGGACCCTGCAAGGCAATCGCGCCGGTGGTGGACGAGCTCGCCGCCGAGTACGACGGCAAGGTGAAGTTCGCCAAGCTGGACGTGGACACCAATCCCAAGACGGCGATCAACTACGGCATCCGCGGCATCCCCGCGCTGCTAATCTTCGACGGCGGGCAAGTCGCCAAGCAAGTCGTAGGCGCCGTGCCAAAGGCTACCCTGAAGAAGAGCATCGAAGAAGCCATCAGCTAGCCCACATACAATAGACCCACAATAGAAGCCAACACGCCGCCCTCTATGTAGATAGAGGGCGGCGCTTTTGTGCGCCTGAAATACAGAATGTCCCTTTGGCGAGATATAGACAGGATAGGTAAGGTGCCCGGATAAGCACCTTCCCCCTCAGGGACAAGGTTAGGATGAAAGCAATATCACCGTCATCTATCACCGCATACACAGCCAAAATACTGACAAGCGTCTAAATCGTTCAGGTAGCATTTCCTTATAGGTGGTTTTGCGGCATAATGCCGCTGGATTCCTGCGAAAGCAGGAATGACGAAAGAAAGACGACCACTTACTTGGAAACGCTATCAACCGTTCCAGGGCTGAGCATAATTCCCCCAATATCTTCCCCTTGACAACACCGCCGTCCATACCTATAATCAGAACATATGATTGCCACACATGACACTACAACTCAAAACCAACAACTCGGCTTCCTAGAATCGGTTCAATCCGCCATCGTCGAACAAACCGACAACGGCAGAACCATCGTCGAGTTCCTCATCTCCGTCATGGAAGGCGACCTCACGGACTTCAAAGAATGCCACCGCATCGACGCCGCAAGACTGCTGCAAAAGTTCGGCTACGGCGAAACACGCGCCCTAGCCAGCGCCACCAGCCCAGCTACCAAGCGGGAAAGCCTCAACGCAGACAAGCGCATCCAATCCGAACTCGCTCAAATCATCCAAGAAGAGACCGACAACGGCAGAATCATCGTCACCTTCCTAGTGCAAGCTATGAACGGCGAACTCCCCGACTTCAAACCCTGCCACAGAATGTCAGCCTGCAAAGAACTACTGCGGCTCGGCACACAACCCACCGCCGAGACCGAAACAGCCTCCTCATCCGCAAGCTCTGACACCGTTGAGGAACCCGACCCCGAAAAACAGGCGAGGCAGCATCTTCTCAACGAAGCAAAAAGGTTCAGCCTGCACGGACCGTTGTACTACGACGTTTACCCGTTCCCCTGCCCCTGCGAAACCCGCAGGACGGACTGCAAAGGCAACGAACTAAGCGAAGAGGAGCGCAAGGAAGTCCTCCAAAAAGCGCCCGGCCTCGAAGCCACAATAAGCGACCCTGCCGAACAAGAAGCGTTCAAGAAGGAATTCGCAGACTTCATGGCGCGCCTCAACCCCGACAAACCGCCCATAGACATCAACAGCATCCGCTGGCGCAAACTCACCAACGACCCCTGACGCAACCCACCCCGAACAATCGCAACCCGCCCCGAACAACCGCCGGGCATAATTGCCGCAATATATCCCCCTTCCCCCTCCGGGTGAAGTTACAGCCTGCGCCCGCAATAGCGGGTGATGGTCGATGCAATGAAATATGCCCAGCTCTAAATCGTTCAAAAAAAGGTTGACCTCCACGCGCATTCAGGCTAACATCATAAGACAGTCGTTCAGCGATGACGCCTTTGCAGCGTAATCTCGCTGTCCGATCTTGCTTTATGCGGCCCCGTGGTGTAGCGGTTTAACATACTGGCCTGTCAAGCCAGAGATCGCCGGTTCAAATCCGGTCGGGGTCGCCACTCGAACGCTTGAAGCGCGATCATTTGTAAGCCTTGCGTCGCTTCCTGTCTGTCCCGCGTCCTTTCTGCCGTAATGTCGTTGCCGCGCGTTATCACGCGCCATTAGCGCACCGCATTCTTCACTCAACTATCGTCGCAGGAGCGTATCACCGTGCTGGAAGAGCAAGCTCGAGTCAATCAAGCCAATTGGAACGAGCGCACGCCCATACACGCCGCGTCCGAACTGTACGATGTTGAGGGTTTCAAGGCGGGGCGTATGATGTTGCACGAGTTGGAATTGCGCGAAGTCGGCGATGTATCGGGCAAGACGCTGCTACATTTGCAGTGCCATTTCGGACTGGACACCATGTCGTGGACGCGGCTTGGCGCAAGGGCGACGGGCGTTGACCTGTCCGACGCCGCAATCGATCTAGCGCGTTCGCTGAGCGCCGAACTAGGGTTGGACACACGCTTCATCTGCTCCAACATCTACGACCTGCCGGATGTGCTTGACGAACAGTTCGACATCGTGTTTACCTCATACGGCGTGCTCTGCTGGCTGCCGAACATGGACAAGTGGGCAGAAGTTGTCGCCAACCACCTCAAGCCCGGCGGCATTTTCTACATCGCAGACGGACACCCCATGATGAACGTATTCGAGATGTCCGAAGCTGGCAATCTAATCCCCACATACTCATATCTCAACGAAGAATGGCTATGGGAAGGCGGCGAGCCAAGCTACGCCGGCGAAGGCATAATCGAAAGCCCTGTGTACGAGTGGCAGCACAGCCTAGGCGAAATCGTAACCGCGCTGGCAAAGGCAGGCTTGCATATAGAATACCTGCACGAGTTCACACACTGCTTCTTCCGCTTCTTCCCCACAATGGTGCAAGGCGAAGACGGCGGCTGGCGTCTCCCCGAATACAACGAATCCTACCCGCAGATATTTTCCATCAGAGCAACGAAATGATGCGATTAGTGGCTGTGCTGATATTCGCGACGACGGCGATGACCGCGATGAATGCATGCGCATCCCTTGCCGGCCAACCGCCATGCCCGGATGGGACGGAGCGGTACGACGAATACCGCCTTTTCTTCGGGCGGAACATCGGCGACGCCGAGGGCGTGAGCGACGAGGACTGGCGGGCGTTCCTGGCGGACACGGTAACGCCCCGCTTTCCTGACGGGCTGTCGGTGTTTGACGCGGCGGGACAGTGGCGCGACTCGCAGGGGAGCATCGCGCGCGAGCGTTCCAAGGCGCTTCTGATTCTAGCCGAGCCGGAATCGGACGCCGGGCGGAAGTTGGACGAGATAGCGGAGGAGTACAAGCGGCGGTTCAGCCAGGAATCGGTGCTGCGAGTTGCGGATTCTGCGTGCGTGGCGTTCTGATGAGAGACGCGCTCCGGCTCAAACGGGCTCGTAACGCTCAATTGATATTTCGTCTGCTCGCGCCCGCATCAGGGAGGCGTCGTGCCAGGCCTGCATTCGCAGCAGCATGTCCATTTTCACGCCGAACGCCTTCTCCAATCTCAAAGCCATTTCGGGCGAGAGCGCCGACTTGCAGCGCAGCAAATTGGAGAGCGTAGCTCGTCGGACGTCCAATATATCTGCGGCCTTCGTTACCGTCAGACCTAATTCTTCGATAATCTCGGTACGAATGAAGTCTCCCGGGTGAGAGGGCGTCATGTTGACTTTGATGCCGTCGGTAGCCATCAGTGATAGTCCTCCAGATTCAATCTATCGACAAAGCCATTCCACTCCGTGAATGTGATACGCCAGTTGCCGGATACTGAAACGCTCCATTCGCCTTGCCTGTCCCCCGCGAGCCTGTGGACCCTCCAACCAGGAGGCGAATCAGCGATGAAACTGTCAATGTCGTCAGCCAGGATTAACACTGTCAGGATTCTTCTTATCCGCCCTGCTAGTTCAGGGTTCAAGAAACGCGGGTTGTCGTTTTCAAGGAGCCTGTGGAGTCCTCTATGGCGGACTGAGCGGATTATCATATCGCCAAGTGTACGGCATGACAGTACATTGAACAAGGTGGATTTTTACGATGGCGGCATGCTGTGAGACACTAGAACCAAAATCGCATCCCAACTTCGTTCAGCCGCTTGCGGCGCGCGCGGTGGTCAGGCAGCACGCGCTCCACATGCGCCCAATAGCGAGGCGAATGGTCCATCACTTCAAGGTGCGCCAGCTCGTGGACAACCAGATAATCGATGAGCGCAGGCTCCGCCATTACGATGCGCCAGTTCAGGCGAATGCTTCCGTCCGACGAGCAGCTGCCCCACCGCTTGCGTTGGCTGCGTATTAGAACGCGCGAAGGCTTATGACGGCTTACCTTGCTTTGCCAATTCGCGACCATATCGGGCAGCAGACGCTCGGCTTCTTGGCGATACCACTGCTCGAAAGCCTCGCGCGACGCGTAGATTCGCTCTTCTTCGCCGATGTGTCCCGGCACCGAAATGTGAAACACGCCGTCAACAAGGTTGATAGTTAACGCATTATCCGCTGTGAGCGCGTTGAAAATCTGATATTCGCTGCCTAGGAAAAGCATCGTCTCGCCATCGGCGAAGCGGCGTGCGCTAGGCGGCTCTGCCGCTTCCGCAGACCTGCGTAAAATCCAGCCGGCGCGGCGATGCACCAGCGTGGCGATTTCTTCGCGCGGTGTGCGCGCCGGCGAGCGCACCAGCACGCCAATCTCCGGGTCAATAGTGATTTCGAGCGTCTTCTTGCGGCGCGCGCTGCGAACTATCGTGTAATCAATGCGCTTGCCATCGGACTCGATGCTCGCGGTTTCGTTTTGTGACATAGGCATGCTGCTATTGTCTCGGCGAAGAGTATTGGGGCTGTGTTTGGCAGTGTCATTACTAGAGTTTTCGCCCCATTCCTAACCTTCCCCATAGGGGAGGGGACATTAGGAATGGGAAATGTGAGCGTTGGTTTTTCACCGCCTTTGTCAACGACTCTGCGCTAATCGGACGATGGAGACGCCTCGGCTTCGGCGGTGGGGCTGGACGTGTGGCGTATAAGACCGCTGATTTTGGCGAAAAGGGCGGGGATGGATACATTGAATATCCAGTACACGGATGGTATTACCAGCAGCGTCAGGAAGGTCGAACTTACTAAGCCACCTATTACGACTGTCGCCAGTTCTGCGCCGATGATGCCGCTTTGGGTTGTGCTCAGCGCGAGCGGGATTAGCGCGAATGTGGTCGTGAAAGCGGTCATCAGGATGGGTCGTAGCCGAACGCGACCGCCCTGTATTAGCGCGTCATACACACTGTAACCGCGCGCTCGTAGCTGCTCCACGAAGGTCAGCAGCACGATGGCGTTCGTAACCACGATACCTACCAGCAGCAGGAATCCCATCATCGCGGACAGGCTCAGCGTGCGCCCGGTTACCAGCAGCGCGACGAGTGCGCCCACGATGGCGAGCGGCAGGCTCAGCACGATGATGAACGGCGTTCGCAGCGCACCCAGAGTCGCCACCATCACCAGATACACCAGCACGATGCCCACAGCCATCGCCAAGAACACATCCTGGAAGCCCTCGGTTATCTGCGAGAATATGCCACCGATTTTCACCTCGACACCCGGCGGCACATATACGTCCGCGATTGCGCGGCGCACCGCCACTCCGACCGCCTGCGTGTCTTCCGCGGTTATGATGCCCGTTATCGTGGCGGATCGATCGTTGTCGAAGCGGCTGATGCTCAGCGGCGCGATCTTGATGGCTATATCCGCGATCGCGCCCAACTTGACCTGCCCAAGTTGGCTCTCGATTGGCAAGCTCCGCAGCTTCTCGATGTCGTCCACATACTCACGCTTGCCACGAAGGATGATGCCCAGCGTATCGCCGCCGATGTCCATCTCCGACACTTCCCTGCCGGTTATATACTGCGTAACCTGCGAGCCGACGAACAGGGCGTTCAAGCCATATTCGCCTGCGCGAACGGGGTCAACATCCACGACCACCTCTTCGCGCCCCGTTGATATGCTGCTAGCGACATTGATGATGCCGTCGATATTGGCAACTTCATGCTCGATGCGCCGCGTAACATCGGATATGTCGTTGAAGTCGCTGCCCACGATGTTGATTTCCATCTGATCGGACGGAGGTCCCCCGCTTAAGCCCTGTACCGTGATGGACACATCCTCGCCTCTGTCGGGCATCGCGTTTCTGACGAGTTCAACGATGTCCGGCGGCACATCTTCGTGCAGTCGCGCGAACACGCCGCTGATATGGAACCCACCCGCGCCCGATGAGCCGAATTCGTCCGCCGGCGCGCCAAGTGTGCCGCGATACACCATGATGTACTCTTGCTGTACAAATCCGTTCAGAACTTCTTCCACGGCGAGCATCTCTTGGTACGCGCGGTCAACAGATGTGCCGACGGGAAGTTCTATGTTAATCGTCATGTATTCCGGAGTAGCGCTGGGGAAGAATGTTATCGGGATTACCGTCAGCAGCCCTAGGCTTGCGCCGACCGCGAGTATCGCCGCCACAATCGTGACGAACTTGTGCCGCAGCGACCAGCGCAATACCGGCAAGTACAGCCGCTGCAAGAACCGCGAGCTTGCCGTGGAGCCGCCTACGGACGCGATGTCGCCCTGCCGCAGCAACACCGCGCCAAGCACCGGCACGGCGGTTATCGCCACCAACGTAGACGCCAGCAGCGCAAGGCTAACGGATATGGCGAACGGGCTGAAGAACTCGCCCACAATGCCCGGTATGAACGCCAGTGGTATGAACACTGCAACCGTCGTGAGCGTGGACGATATAATAGCCGCGCCAACTTCGCGCGTGGCGGTCAGCGCGGCGCTGACACGCTCCTCGCCCACTTCGATGTGCCGATACATGTTTTCCAGCACCACGATGCTGTCGTCCACGACCCTGCCCACAGCGATAGCCAAGCCCGCGAGCGACATGAAGTTCAGCGATATATCAGTGAACGACATCAGTAGTACGCCGGTGATGACGCTGAGCGGAATCGACACTGCCATGATTGCCGTAGGACGCAGCGCGAGCGTCACACCGCGGAAGAACGACGGGCTGATGTTCAGCAGGAACAAGAACACGACCAACACCGCAAACACGAAACCGAGCGTGCCCTCACGCAGCAAGTTATCCAGCGACTCACGCACGATGGGCCCGTCGTTCGACAATTCACCGATTTCCACATACTCCGGCAGCACACCGGATTCCAGTATTTCGTCCATCACGGCGGTCGCCGCTTCCGTTACATCAACAGTGTTGGCGTCCGGATCCTTGATGACGACGATGCCGAGCGCAGGATTGCCGTTGGTGCGTGTTATCGTCTGCTGCCGCGATGTGGTCAGTTCAACTTCCGCGACATCCGACAGGAATATCGGGCGCTTGCCGAGCGGCGACTGCCCTTGCGGCTGTGCGACGCCCGTCTGCTCGAAACCGACAGTCAGGTCGCGCAAGTCCTGAAGCGAGCCGAACCTACCGTCCGAGCGCACGGTGTACGTCGTGCCGCGTGTGTCTATGCTGCCCGCCGGCAGGTTGGTATTATTACCGCTTATCGCGTCTGATATGGCACCCAGGGATATGCCGAAATCTTCGACCTTTTCCGCATCCACATAGACATCAATCTGCTCGTAAGACCGCCCCAGAACACTCACATCCGCAACGCCATCGACCTGATTCAGGCGCGGCACGATGATGTCGTCCGCGATGCGCTGCAGCGTAACGATGTCCGAGTCGCCGGACATCGTGAACTGTATGGCGGGGAAAACATCGCTGTTGATACGATTGATCGTGGTGAAAGCATCGTCCGGTAGCGTAATTCCGTTGATAGCGCTTTCGAGATCGCGCTTGGCTTCATCCATATCCACATCAAAGTCGAATGTGGCGATGGTGACGGACTGCGTATCGGTCGAAGTGGACTGAATCTCATTCAAGCCCGTCATGCCGGTGATGGCATCTTCGATGGGAACGGTAATCTCGCGCATCACCGTCTCCGGGTCAGAGTTTGGCAGGAAGGAAACGATGAATATGTTGGGAAACTCGATAGCTGGGAAGAGTTCCCGCTGCATGTTGGTGTAGGTGTATATGCCAGCCGCGAAGACGAGGATGATGCTCAGTATGGTTACGGATCGCCTGCTAAGCGCGAGCCTAGTAATGAAACTCAAAGGTGGGGCTCCTTACGAGTGGAGTAAGTCAACATTGCACCCATCAACTATAACAAATCTCAGTCTCATGTGTGGTGCGCTCTGCCCACTTACTTACACCGATGGACAGGATATGCGGCATGATGTGCGGTGATTTAATCCTGTCTATCTTGTATATCGATGTCAATTATGCCTTTTAGACGATGCCCAATAGGTATAGAATATCCTGAACAAAATTTGACGCTAATTTCAAGTATGGAGCTTCAGCCTTGCAAAGACGCATGCCGCGAAGAATCCACACATTCGACGCCTTCCTGAACCCCAACTATCGCCTGCTGTGGGTGAGCAACTTCTTCGCGTACATCTCGCGCTGGATGCAGATGACGATGCTCGGCTGGTTCGTGTTCGAGGAGACGGGAAGCGCCTTTCTGGTTACGCTCGTCGGATTTTCGGGGATGGGTCCTCTGGTGGCGCTGGGCGTGTTCGGCGGTGTGCTCGCGGAGCGGCTGGACAAGCGCAAGCTGCTGCTTGGAACGCTATTCGCAAATCTGCTCGCGGCTGTGGGGATGGCGGCGCTTATCTTCTCGGACCTCATCTTTTCCACGAGCAATGTTCAGTATTGGCATGCGTACCTGGTGATGCTGGTCGGCGGCATAGGCTGGGGACTGGATATGCCCTCGCGCCGCACCATCGTGCTGGATGTGCTCGGCAGGGCGCGCGTGAACAACGCTATTGCGCTCGACTCGGTGGGCATGCACTCAAGCCGCATGATGGGGCCATTGATTGGCGGCGGTCTGATAACCATAAGCCAGCTCTTGTTCAGCGAGGGCTACGGTTTAGAAGCCGGTTACGCCATGACTCTGATATTCTTCATCACATCGGCGATAATGATGCTGAATGTGAAGACGCCGGCACATGAAGGCACGACCGCCCTACAAACCGTCAAGGACATTTTCAGCAACACGGTTGTGTTCAAAGAACTGGTCGAGGGCGTTCGCTATGTTTGCAGCGAGGCGACGCTGCTAGCGGTGGTGTTGATAACCGTATTTATGAACCTGCTGCTGTTCCCATACCAGCAGCTCATCCCCGTCATGGCGTCGGAAGTGCTGCATGTAGGACCAACGCTGATGGGGTTGCTGCTTGCGTTTGAAGGGCTGGGCGCCCTGACGGGTTCAATTGCGATAGCCTCGGCATCCAACCTTACGCACCATGGTCGGGTATATCTATTCGGCTCGATGGCGGGACTGACAATGCTGCTGGCGTTCTCGTTCTCACAGTGGTACGGCGTGTCGCTCGCGCTGATGCTGCTGCTGGGATTGGGGACGGCGGGGTTCGGCGCAATGCAGGCTACGATAATCCTGCTGGTGGCGCGCGACGACATGCGCGGCAGAGGATTGGGCGTAATCACGCTCGCAATCGGAGCGGGGCCTATTGGCGGGCTGATTCTCGGCAGGATGGCGGACGCGATAGGCGCGCCAATGGCGATAACGATAAACGCCGTGCTGGGACTGATTACGGTAGGACTTGTAGGCTTGCTAGTGCCGTCGCTGCGAGGGCGGATGACATCGGATTCGGAGGCTGAGAGCGCGGAGGCGTCGAGGGCGCAGCCTGCAACCGCTGGTGGGGGGAATTGATACACATTCAAGTAACTCTGTGCGAACTGCGGGAAACTACGCACAGTATCAGATATTGACATTTGTGCACAATTGTTACATACTTACCGTGTAATCGTGAAGTGTCAAATCTTGTACACTACTGATAGTCGTTGGGAATTAGTGGAAAAATCCATGATTGGTTCCTTTGAAAATAGAGCTACTGAAGATCTTTATCATGGGCGCCCATCCAGCAGAATACGACGTTTCCCACCTGACATACAAAAGACTGCCCTGAGAAAACTGGACTTGATAAATACTGCAAGTGGATTTGAAGATTTAAGAGTTCCGCCAGGAAACCGACTTGAAGCACTGCGTGGAGACTTAGAAGGCTATTATTCCATTAGAGTCAACGACCAGTGGCGGATAGTGTTTCGCTGGGAAGGAAAAGTTGCTGACGATGTATCGTTAGTCGATTACCATTGAGTTGCTTGATTGTCTGAGGTGAAGTCATGACTTTGATTCCTGAAAATCGTATCCCTACACATCCGGGCGAGATGCTTCTTGAAGAATTTTTGAATCCTATGGGGCTAACTCAGGTTGTTCTCGCGAAGCACATGGGTGTTTCGGTACAGAGAGTAAATGAGATTGTGCGCGGCAAGCGGGGAGTTACAGCCGAGACTGCGTGGCTACTCAGCGATACCTTTGGCACGACGCCTGAGTTCTGGATGAACTTGCAAAGTGGATATGACCTCGCACACAATCGACAGGGGAGACGTGCAGAGCCTTTGTACGCACAGGCGGTCTAGTCATTTCTACAAGACGGTATGTATGTTAGGTGGATGATTCGCTAAGAATAATCGCGCTCTCATCCAGCAGCATGACATACGGCTCGCCGAACTGCTCCGAGTTGTCGATGCTCCACTCTGCAGCGGAATTGGCGGGCTTCATTCGGATGCCCCAGTCGCCGCCAAAGACTAAGTGCACAACCGCCTGCCCGGAGTCTGACACCGGGCAGTACATCGCCGCGCAGGGCGTGCCACCGTTGTCGCTACTCCAGCCGGTTACCTGATATTCACCGGGCGCTCTGCCGGGTTCGTCAAGCACGACGCGCGTCACCGGCACGGCGTCAGCGTGCGGTTCGTACAGCATCAGAGGCATGTACTCGCAGTTGTCGTTCTCATCGACTTCGATGTAGATGGATTCCGGCATGCGCGGCTACTCGAAAGTCTTGCGGAAATTATACAGCGTCATCTCCGGCTCCACAGGCGCTACGGGCAGGTATTCCCGCTCTTCAATCTTCGCCACGATGAGCCACGGGCCGTCTTCATCCAACGCCTGCCGGAACACCGTGGCGAACGCCTCTTCGTCCTCGACAGTCGCTGTCTTCGGGATGTTGCAGCTTCGCCCGACCTGCTCCAAGTCCGTGCCGAACGCAGTGTGCGTGGGCTGCGCGCCCGTTTGCCCCCACATCTCGTTGTCATAGACGATGACTATCAGGTTGCGCGGCTGCTCCCTGCCGATAGTGGCGAGCGTGCCCATGTTCATCAGCAGGCTGCCGTCGCCATCCAGCGATACGACCTTTTCGCCGGTGGAAAGTGCCATTCCCAGCGCCATGGAAGAGCATAGCCCCATCGACCCATAGCCGTAGAAGTTGCGGTGGCGTTCGGGCGCGATGTGCCACAGTTCGTCAGATGTCGGGCCTAGATTGGTGACTATCGGCAAGTCGCCCGCGTTTTCAAGCAGCATTTTCGTGGCGGAAAGCCTGTGCAATTTCGTTGCCTCCGAAGTGAGCGTTTATCCGTGATTTTAAGCCTTAACAACCGCGTAAATCTCACTGAGCATAGTGTACTGGACGAAATGCCTTACGCCATCTTGCCGCCGTGCAGGAGCGGGGTCATGCACAGCGCAAGTGGCTGTCGCGAGGCGTAGCAAAGCGTGAGCGTGCCGCTGATTCGCCTGTACAGCCTGTCGTCGCTGTCGTATGTGTAGTGCGGGATGCCCAGCACATCGAGAATCGGGCGCGTGGTGCGTCCCATAGTGACCTGGGCAAGATTGAACTCATCGACCTCGCCGCGCAGGTTGATGAACATAGGCAGCGGGATGCGATACGGAATGCACAAAGACGCGATGGCGTTGATGCAATTGCCGAACCCGCTGGACTGCATAAACACCGCCGCCCGCCGTCCCGCCGCGTAAGCGCCGGACGCAATGCCGATAGCCTCTTCCTCGCGCGTTGCCGCCACGACATGAAAGTAGTCGTCCTCTTCCAGCAACTGCGTAACCTGATGAATGCTAATATCCGGCACAAACGCGATCAGCGAAATCTCCGCATCCTTGAGCGCTTGCACAATAGTCTCAGCCCAGTTCATGGTGATTAGTCTCTCAGTTTTTCAGTCGATAGGTCTGTTTGTCAGGAGGCCGCCTGATTAAGTTGATTAAGGTTGTCGTCTTCATAATCTTTGGCTATTGTCTCAGCGAGCCTCAATACTTCCTGCTCAATTTCCTCTGGTGCAGGAAGAGTGACCTTATGGCGATTCCGTGCGATTGTGTCGAATTGCGGCTCAAACTCGGTCCGGACGAACTCGATGAGAGCGTCGTCATTGTCGGCTTTATTTGTCTCCTTGTACATTCGGCGCAACCATTTCTGATTTACGGTATCCTTGATTTCTGAGACGATGCGTTCAATTTCATCCTTCGTAAGTAGGTACTCAAACGCGAGCAACTGCACTTCCTGTTCAATTGCCACGACGAGACGCTTTGAATCGTCATCGACTACCATATCGACAGCAGCCTTAGTTGCGAAGTGTCCCCCTGTTCCAGCCACTAGCCCGCATAAGAGTCCACCCACAATTCCGCCTACAGTTGTGCCAACGCCGGGCATTATAGCAGTTCCGACTGTCGCACCCACACCTGCGCCTGCCATCCAACCTCCAACTCCACAGACAACTCCGGTAACGTTGACAGTAGTATTCTTTATGAACTGCCGCCAAGATATTGAACCGGCAAAAGCAGCTCTGTAAAAGTCAGGAGTACACGCTGCAACGGTTGCAACCGTTGCGGTTATTGTGTTAGTTCGAAGTAACTTTGAAACATGGTTTACCGCCGCAGCCCCATAGACCGATTTCCCTAATGAACCAGCGGCTATACGATGGATAGCCGCTCGTCCCATGGTTGTGTGCGATACAACCTTCACTCCGCTGCGAACCGATACGACTCCGACTGCAGCAACCTTCGTCCTTAGCACCTGCGCCGCGACGACGCCAGTAATAAACGAATTGGCACCAGACGCTAGTCCAGATTGTATAGAGACTTTGACTGCCTCTTTTACACTGGAGCCATTCCATAGACTCCAAGCGAAGTTAATCGCAAACGAAAGCCCGAATGCCGCCGAAGATGTTACGGCTTGAGTCTTAGCATCAAATATCAGCGAATCAACATTGCCCGCCCGTGCGATGTTTCTCGCCTGCTTGTAAGTTACCGTCCCGGGCTTAACTAATTTCTCCGCGTCTGAAGGATTAGTAATCCCTGGCACTTTGCCCTGCGCGATACGATCACGCATCAGATTTAGGCAATCTTCATACTGGTCTTTCGGAACTTCAAGAACTTGTCTCGCATATCGGTAATTCCCAGATTTTGAGTCGAATGCAGCTGCGATAGTTTCGGATGCGTTCTGAAAATACTTTGACTGAATGGACGTTCCATTCACTACACGGTCTGCACCGTTCAGTTCGTTCGACTTCCCTACAACTTCGGCTTTTTTGCCACGTAGTTGGTCGGCGAAGTTATTCGCATCTTCCGCCACAAAACCATGTCCGCCCTTGGTATGATACTTGGAGATTTGCGTCTTCTCCAAAGACTGCGCCGTAAGCGGCGCAGATAGCACTTCATTTACAGTATTTTTGTTAGTGTTTTTGGATGTGGATTTATCCATTTAACTCACCATGACCTCTAGCATCGAAAGTGGGCATTATTACAGATGGGTTCATGGATTATATCCCCATGATATTGTACCCCGTGTCCACATGCAGCACTTCGCCGGTGATGCCGCCGGAGAGGTCGCTGCACAGGAACAGTGCCGCCTTCGCCACCTCGTCGGTGGTGATGTTGCGCCGCATTGGAGAGCGCTCGGCGTGGATGCGCTTCATGTCGCGGTAGTGGCTGATGACACGCGAAGACAGCGTGTCGAGCGGGCCGGCGGATATGGCATTGACGCGCACATTCTGCTGCCCGAGATCGGACGCCAATTGCTTGACTTCGTTCTCCAGCGCCGCCTTCGCCGTACCCATGATGTTATAGCCGGGGAAGACGCGGCTCGCCGCCTGGAATGTGAGCGTCAGGATGCTGCCACCATTCTGCTGCATCAGCGGCGAGCCGTAGCGCGCAATCGGCAGCAGCGAATACGCGCTGATGTCTAGCGCAAGCCGAAAGCCTTCTCTGTCGGTGTCCACGAAGGGACCGCCGAGGTCTTTGCGGTTGGCGAACGCGATGCTGTGCACGATGATGTCGAGCGAGCCGAACTTGTCCCCCACCGTGTCGAACGCCGCCTTTACGTTGTCATCGTCGCTAACATCGCATTCGATAAGCGGCGTATCGTCCCAATCTGCCACGAGTTTGGCAACGCTGTTCTTCACGCGCTCGTTCTGATACGCGATGGCAAGATTCGCGCCTGCTTCGTGCAATATCTGCGCTATCGCCCAGGCGATGCTGCGGTGGTTGGCGATGCCGAAGACGATGCCGTGCTTGTCCGAAAGGTCGATTGGGTACATGCTTGCGCTCCGATATTATTATTTCTTATCTTATTTCTACGCTGGACGCGCCCGAGTCGATTGACAAGTATATTCTATTTGCCAACACTTCGAAATCCGGTGAAAGGTAAAAGTCTCCCTGCTTCCGAAAGCGACCCTGGTCGATGGACAGGGAGCCGGCGGCGGTGTCGGCATCTATCCTTGCGCCCACGCCTTCGGGGATGATTATAATCAAGTCGGCGGCGCCAATGTCTATGTCGGCGTTGACATTGCCGGTGTCTGAAGGCATGACGATTTCGATGTCAGCAGCGCCTGCGTCAATCGATAGGTCGTGCACTTTCAGCCTGCTGAGGTCAAGTGTCATTTCAGACGCGCCGGCGTTCAGGTCCAGGAACATGGTGGGGCTAGGCGATAGTGACACGTCCCAGATGGCACGGTCGTTAATTCGGAGAAAGCCGAAGTCGAAATCTCCATTGGAGATGTCCAAGGCTGCCGAGCGTTCAAAGCGATTCACCGAGACTTCCGCTTCTCGTCCTTGAAAGTCAGCCTCGACCAAATTCGGCGAACCCGGCGGCAGCGAGTCCAATCTGAGTTCGCCCGCGCCGAAGTTTATGTTCACGCCAACGCTTTCCGTCTCACCCAACAATTCATGAAAAGAGCCGATCTCTTCAGTACCGTTTCGGAATCCGTTGATTGTGAACGCGCCGGAGAATGCTGCCAAAGCTATACCTACTGCCAGTACAGCCGCAATGAGTACACTCGCGACCCAAGGCATGCGCGCGCCGAGAATGATGTTTATGCCTATGGCGATGAGCAGAATGGGCCACAGACGCCAGATGATTGCCCACAAGTTCCACGAAAGAACTCCGGTTGTTTGCATAAGGAGCAGGCCGCCGAGCGCGATGAGCAGCACGGCGAACAGGGGGAAGCCGCCTGTCCATCGCCGGCTAGTCATCGCCCCCTCCCATGAAGCGCCCGAATATAAGCGCCGCGCCGATGCCGATGAGTATCAAGGGCCAGAACACATCCCATCGCCACCAGCTGAAGATGCCCAGATTGGACAGCAGGAAGATGCCGCCAAGCGCGATTAGCATTAAGCCCAGCAGCTTGCGGCCCGCAGTCCATCGTCCTTCGTCGCGGTTGCGCGGAACGACTTCTGCCGCGTCTTCCGGCAAATCATCCGTGTTCTCATCTGCCGCCTGCGAGGAATGACCGGATGCCGTTTCATGCTTGGGCATGATTATCGCCAGGGCGATGTAGGCGATAAGCGCCGTTCCGGCCGACGCCAGCACTAAGATTACCCATACCGCCCTCACCAGTGTCGGGTCTATGTCGAAGTATTCCGCCATGCCGCCTGCAACGCCGAACAGTATGGAGTCCCTTTCGCTTATCCGCAGCCTCTTGGTATTCGTTTTCATAAGGACCTCCTTTCGCTCGCGTGCCTAGTCCGTGACTTGCAGGCTGCCCATTGTTACACTGCCACTGATGATGAGGTCGGGATTGCCGCTTTCATTTCGCTGGGAGCGCGTGTCTTTCACCTCGCCCATCGTTGCGGCGTTTGCAACCTGTACACTCCAATCTATGGGGATACGAACCTTAACCTCACCCATAACGACAGAAACTTCAAGGGTTGCGGGCTTGTCCACGATTCTGGCATCACGCATATCAAGGGTGCCGCTGCCCATGACTACATTGATGCTACCACCATGAAAATCGCCGGAGATAATTCTGTCCTGAGAGCCGACTACCGCGTGTAGCGTGGCGTCATCTGCGTCCTGTGAAGTGGATACATCAACATCGATTATTCTTGATGAGGAGTTGTGAGGATTGGAAGAGTTGCGCCGTCTGCGCCTTCTCCTTTGCAAGCCGCCGCCAAAAATGAGGATGCCGACTGCGATGAGTGCGACGGGCCAGTACCGGTTCCAGCTGATGTCAAATCCGAGTTGGCCCAGTTGAAGGAAGGCACCGATTGCAATCAGCGCGATTGGCCAGAACAGGCTGCGGAATCTATTCGCAATGAGACGCCAAACGCCATAAAGAATAATCAGCGAGGGCCACCAGTCCAGCAAGCGGTTCAGATCTGCCACGCCTGTGCTGTTCAGCAAGAACAGCAAGCCTATGCCAATAACTATTATCCCGAAGAGAAGGCGGTTTGTATTCATAGTAGTTTCCTGGTAGTTTCCTGAAAGACCTGGCGATAAGGACTACATTGCCTGCCAGTAGCGCTTGCCTTCAACCCGCACGAGCGTGCCGAATCCGGGCGCGGGGAAGTGCCCGGATATGAGCATAGCACTCTCGCTCTCGATGCGCTCAAGCAGGATGCGCCGAGACTCTGCGGAAATATCGGGCTTGGAGTCGGCTTGCGGGCTCCAGTGTGTCTCTTGCGCCTGAGCGCGCGCGTGGATGGCGTCGCCGGTGATGACGGCGCGCTCACCCTGCGACGATATTAGGAAACTTGTGTGTCCGGGTGTATGCCCGGGTGTGGGCAGCGTGGATATTTCGCTTGTTATCTGCCGCTCGCCCTCGAACAGTTCCAAGATGCCCTGTTCCTGTAGTGGCAGCACTTGCGCGGAGATGTACGGTCGCCTGCGAAGCGCGCCGCGAGTGAACACGCGCCAGTCGAGGTTGTTCACCCAGTATCGCGCGTTGGCGAAGGTGGCTTGCGCCGCGCCGCTGCGCTCGACTTCGCTGTCCTGTTCACCGTCGTCGTCGTACATGAAGTTCCAGCCCACATGGTCGATGTGCAAGTGCGTGATTCCGACGACATCCACATCGTCGCGGCTGATGCCCTTCTCCTGCATGTCGGTGAGCAGCCTGCCCATTTCGAGCGTGTCCAAGTGTCCGCTGTCCAAGCCCAAGCCGGTGTCGATGAGCACCGTCTTGCCCTCTGAGCGCAACAGGAAGCAGCCGAGGTTCATCACCATTTCGCCGTCGGGCGTTAGGTCGGCACTGTACGGCTCCCACGCTTCTTTCGGAATGCTGGGAAAGAAATCGGTCGGCGCAAAGCGAATGCTGCCGTCGGACAGCGCGAGTATTTCGACATTGCCGATTGTCGTCGTGTAATCAGGCATAGACCTTGACCTCCGCGCCTTCGATGGCGGTGTGATAGTGCGGAACGATTTCGTTGCCCAGGATTTCGAGCTGCTCTTGCATCATTTCGGGCGGGCACGCCGGCCGCATGACGAACTTCTCCGCACCCGCATCGATGTACTCGTCTATAAGCTCGCGTATGACCTCAGGCTTGCCGAATGACGAGAACTCGCGCCAGTGCACATCCTCGCGGCGGCGCAGCATGTAAGGCGTGGCGATGCGCTCCGCTTCATAAGCGTCGTCCGCGATGTAGAAGCTTGTCAGGACGCCGTAGTGGTCTTCTTCGATGTCGTTGCCGTATTCGTCCGCCCAAGTGGAGATCTTATCCACGCCGACTTTGACCTCATCAGGCGTCGCCTGCGAGACGAGCCATCCGTCGCCGATGCGTGCGGTGCGCCGGAGCGCGGGTTCGCTGCGACCGCCAATCCATATCGGCGGCATGCCGTCGGGCGGGAAGACGGGCTTGGGCTGAATGGTTACATTGTTGAGCGTAAAGTGCTTGCCGTGGAATGTAACATTGTCTTCCTGCCAAAGCAGGCGCATCACCTGGATCGCCTCTTCGGTGCGGCTGACGCGGCGGCTGCGAGTCGTGCCGCACGCTTCATACTCGGTAGCGTCTTCCGTGCCCAACCCGACGGCAGGCAGGCTGCGACCGCCCGAAAGGAAGTCGAGCGTGGCGATTTCTTTCGCGAGTATGGTCGGATTACGCAGAGGTAGCGCGATGACGCTCGTGCCGAACTTTAGATTCTTCGTGCGCGCGGCGGCAAAAGAAAGCGCGACTATCGCTTCCATATTCATAAGCGGCGAGACGATGCGGTCGCTAAGCCAGACGGAGTCGATGTCCAGCGCTTCACAGGTATCCACATATCGCCAAAGATGTTCAGGGTCGTCGCTCGGAAACGGCCACCCGCCAAATCCGACGCCAATCTTAATGGACATAATGCGCCTCTACTTGTGCCGTGTGTGGGTTAGTCGGTTAATCAGTGAAGTAGTCTATCTGTCAGATTGCTAGCTCATGTATCGATTATTTGCGCGCGGTAGGTTCTTATGCCGTGTTATGTGTGTTATGACTGCGCCACGAGCGCCATCCAGACGATTGTTAGCACAAATATGAGACCTAGACACCACGCCCACCATGTCCGCGCGACCGTCAGTATCGATATGCGGTCGTCCTGATTTTCGTCCGCGCGGTCTTTGTGATCGTGAGCATCGCCGCTCGGCTGAATATCACTCATTTGAGATTATATGAGATTATACTACTTTCCATAAATCTTATTCGCCTCCACGCAATTTGCTGGGGTAGGGCACAATTACCGTTTCTCCGCTCCCTTTACCCATCAAGGGGCGATGGTTATGCTGAGGGTGATCTGGCGTAGGCTGAACTATGCCCTACCCTAAAATTGCATGCTGGATATAAGCATCTCCAAGTTCACACCATCCGACTGAACCGCGTCGGGCTGAAATGATCGATAAGCTCCGGCTCTTCGCCGGTGATATGCTCTGCCATCAGCTTACCCGTTATGGCGCTTAGCAGGATGCCGCTGCGGAAGTGCCCGGTGGCGATGTGCAGCCCCTGCCAGCCCGGCACCGCGCCAAGCATCGGAGCGTCGTCGGGCGAGCCGGGACGCAGTCCGGACAGCGCCCAGTTCAGGCTGGCGTCTCGCAGCGAAGGTATTATCAGCTCGCACATGTTCATTATGCTCTGAACCGCACCGGCAGTAACGCGATTGTCGAAACCCGCTTCTTCCACGGTCGCGCCAACCACCACCGTGCCGTCGTTTCGCGGCGCGAGCAAGCCCCAACCGCCGTGAACGACCGCGTTGATGTTCCCACTGACCGGCTTCAGGTTCAGGTTGACACCGCGCACGGGACGCACAGGCACATCGCTGCCCAGCACTTCCGCGATGGATGCTGTCCACGGGCCAGCCGCGATAATCACATGGTCTGCGGACAGTTCTCCGCTGTGGAGGCGGACGCCGCTGATCCGCAGACGGCTGCGCACCAAGCCGATGACCTCCGTGTGTTCGCGCACGGACGCGCCAAGCCGCTGAGCGGAACGGGCGTATGCCGTACTCAGCCGCTGGTTGTTCACGCGGCACACCTCTGGCATGAATAGCGCGCCGGCAATGTCTTCACTGACCAGCGGCTCCATCTCGCGCACCTTCTGCGCATCCAACCACTGCGCTCCGTTGACGAACCAGCCTAGCTCTGCCGCTACTGCCTGCTCGTAATGCGCCTGCTCTTCGTTAAGCGCGAGTTGGAGTTCGCCACACTGCGCGAGTTCGATGTCCACGCCGGACGCCTCCGCGAGTTCCGGCGCGAGTTCGTGGAACATGCTCAAGCCCGTGTTCACCAGGCGCGTGTACGGGTCGTCAGGGTTGCCGTAGGAATGTGACAGCACGCCTGTCGCGGCATTCGTCGCTTCCATGCCAATTTCGCCTCGCTCTAGGATGGTCGTGGCGACACCTGCCTTGGCGAGGTAATACCCTATGGCGCAGCCGATGACGCCGCCGCCGACTATGATTGCGTCGGTAGTCGTGGTCGTCATAGCCTTATTCCTCCTTGTACGGCAGTGTGTCGGGCAGCGTGGGCGCGACGCCGTCGATGAGGTAGTCGGCGAGCTGCCCGAAGTCAACGGTCACGATGTCCGGCTGATGCGGCGTCTCTTCCATCGGCAGCCCGTAGCGGTTCACATAGGCGGCGCGGTAGCCGCACGCGCGCGCGCCCATAATGTCGAACGAGTGCGAGGCGACCATCATCAGCTCGCCAACCTCGGCGTCAAGTATCTGTGCGGCTTTACGATACACGCCCGGATGCGGCTTGAACGCGCCTGCCTCTTCGACCGATATTACGGCATCGAAGTCGAACTTGATGCGGTTCTTCGCCAAATGGTCGAGATACCACGGCTCGCCGTTGGACAGTCCGACGAGCCGATAATGCCCCTTCAGACGGCTCAAGCCGTTCACCGCGTCCTCGAAGGGCTTGAGCCGCTGCCAGACCTGCATAAAATCGTCGGCTTCCTCGCGCGTGAACGCGATGTTGTTGGCGCGCAGTGTGTACATGAAGGCGTACTTGCAGGCGGTCAGGTAGCCGCTGTGTCCGAGCATCAGAATCGTATCCTGATACTGCTCGACGCGCTGACGCAGCCGCCATTGCGCCCAAAAGCCGGCGGCGTCAACCGGCGATTCTCGCTGCGCCAAAAACTCCTCGATGCGCGGCGTCAAGCTGCCGGCAAGGTCAAGCACCGTGCCGAACAGGTCGAAGGTCAGCGTGTTCACGCCGTCAATGGGTTTGATGCTCATGGCGAATTTCTCCTCTATTGCGAATGATACGAAAGTCGTGAGAGTGTTGATTTCCCTTCAAGGATGACACCCTGTTAGTGAGAAAACGATAGGAGTGGGAAACTGTGCCATAAATCCCTTCCTTCTTGATTGGGAGGGGAAGGTTGGGGATAGGTATTAATGCCTGTGTGAAGACTGGCTTGACCGCCTAAACCTCGTGGTAGCGCCAGAGCCTGAAAGCGTAGTACGCGCCACTGAACAGCGTGGCGCACAGCGTGGACAATATGACAGCGTATGACCATATCGCCGTAGATTCTGCGGAGCCGCGACCGATGAGCATCACATTGCGCACTTGAATATCGTTCACGCCGGCATAAATGTACCCCGCGAACGAGCCGACAATCGCTATGCCGAATGCAAGTACGAATGCAACCACGATTACGCCGCGCGAAGACTCCGGCTTGAACCACGACAAAAACACGGCGAAGCCGGTGCACAGCCCGACGCACAACGCGGTGATAGTCAGCCGTTCGCTCCAGGTGTAAGGGATAATCGAAGAAAACAGGGCCAACCCGACCAATCCGGCGCCCAACCCAAGCAGAAAGGACAGCCCTCCCCGCAAAAACATGGCGAAAAACTTTTCCACACGAACCTCCAGCATTCATCGGTAAGAGACAAAGAATAGGCACTTATCACCTTATATTATAAGGTATGAAGCACAAGGCGCGGGCGGACAGCACGAAAAAAGGGCAGGCTGAATAACCTGCCCCAAAGCATGTATGTTTATGTCGTCTGCAGAAGCCTCTTCCCCAAAAGGACATCGGGGCATCACGGAGTCTAATGGACGATAGAGCTAACGACGATAGGGCTAACGACGATAGGGCTGGGCAGGATTGCCGTTCCTATCATGCCCAGCCCTACACCACCATCTAAAGCGCTTATCTATAGCGCCGCCGTTCTAGTCGTCGCCCTGCGCCACGGCTAGTTTGCCGATGCCAATCTGAGACATGCGCGCCAGCACATCGGCTTGCTGAGGGGCTGTTAGGGGCAGTCCCGGCGGGCGCGGGCTGCCGCAGTCAATGCCCAGACGCTCGCTGAGGATGAACTTCGCGGTCGGGTGCAAGCCGTATTCGCGCGCCAGCAGCGTCGCGTCGCTCGCCCTGTCTTGCGCCGCTTCTGCGCGCTCCCAGTCGCCATCCTGATAGGCGTTCCAGATGTCCACCCACAGCTCCGGCGCGTAGTTCGGCGGACCGTCAACGCAGCCGGTCGCGCCGATGGTCATCGCGGGCAGCATCAGCATGCTGTTGCCGATGAGGCAGTCCAAGCCCATTTTGGCGAACGCTCGCACATTGACGAAGGTGATAGCCGAGTGCTTCAACCCCTTGAGCTGCGGCACGCGGTCTTGGATTTTCTGCATTAGCTCGGGCGTGATTTCTACGCCGGTGGACTGCGGCAGGTTATACACGAACAACGGCAAGTCCGCTGCCGCCGCGACTACCCTATAATGCTCGACAATCGCGTCGTCGCTCTGGCGGTAGAAGAACGGAGGCACGCAGCATATCGCCTCGTTGCCCATCTTCGCCGCGTGCTCGGCGAGCGCCGCCGCGCGTTCGGTAGTCGCCGCTCCCACATGCATGATGTTGTTCACACGCCCGCGGTTCTGGTCAGCCGAGATCTCGGCTATCTTCATATTTTCTTCGTCGTCCAGCAGCACGCTCTCACCCGTGCCGCCGGCAATCCAGAAGCCGTGAACGCCCGCCTGAATGTTGTACTCCATCACCTCGCGGAACGCCGCCTCGTCAAGCCTGCCGTCCTCACCCATGGGCGTGATAATTGCGGGCAATATGCCCTCGAAGTCTGCCATCGAAATCCTCCTGAACATAATGGTGTGCAAAGTGCCTGTCGCATCAGGCTACTTCGGATTCTATCATAGTTGCCCTCTTGCGCCCGCAAATTGCCGTATTTTTGGCTCAATCGCTTGACTTGCCCTCTGAATATGTGATAAGTATCCTGAAACTCATAGATGAACTATGAGACTGGCCCCAACCAGAGAGGTAAAATAAAATCAGGAGGGATCATATGAAACCTAAGTGGTTAGGAAAGAAGCTACTATTCGGGGCGGTAGCGGCTACCGCGCTGATAGGCGCTATTGCTTGTGGCGGTTCCGCGCCTGCACCGGCAGCGGCACCCGCTGCACCCCAGGCACCGGCGGCGCCCGCTGCACCGGCAGCGCCTCAGGCAGCTGCACCTGCAGCGCCCGCAATGCAGGCTACCACGGCCCCGGCGCCACAGGCACCCGCACCCGCAGCTGCGCCAACAGCCGCACCAAGCGGCGGGATGATGGAAGAGCATGACCACGACGAGCCGCATGGCAAGCTGACCATAGCGACCTCGTTCGTTGGTGCGCCCAACGGCCTCCCCCGCTTCTGCTCCGCCTCTGCCGGCGGTTGCGCGGAAATCATCTACATGTCCGGTCAGACGGAGACGCTCTTCAACTCCATCCTAGACGACACGGGAACACCGGTGATCGAGCCTATGCTCGCAACTGAGTTCACGCTGGACCCGGGCCTTGAGCACGGCGACTTCACATTGCGCGAAGGCGTGATGTTCCATCACGGCATTGGCGAGATGACATCCGAAGATGTGGCGTTCTCCTTCAACGACGCGAACTCGGTAACCAACCCAGAGAGCGTTCACGGGCAGGCTGGCGACTTCGCACCGCTAATCCAGAACATGGAGCCCATCGACACTTACACAGTTCGCTTGAACTACCGCAACTATGACAGCCGCGGCATGCTGCACCGCTTCAGCCAGTTCTGGCAGACGGCAGGCATAGTCAGCAAAAAGGTCTTCGATGAAAAGGGCGTTGAAGGCATGCAGGACGACTACACAGGCGTAGGTCCCTTCGTAGTGGACGAGTGGACACAGCAGAAGGGCATCTTCCTGTCCGCGTTCGACGGCTACTACGGGACTGCCGAAGACAAAGGCCCCTATGTAGAGACGGTTGAGTGGATTGACATCCCGGACGGCGCGTCTAGGCGCGCAGCCCTAGAGGGCGACACCGCGCAGATTGCGCGCGTCAACCTTGCCGACCTGCCCGGTCTGCTGTCTGATGGCTTCGAGGCGCAGCGCGGCACCGCTCACAACGCTATGTTCAACATATCGATGTCGGGCAACTACTGGGAGAGCCACAGCGCGCTTGGCGGCGATGCGCTTGAGCGCGACTTGTCCGACGCAGGAACCGCAGCGTACCCGTACATTGGTAACCCGTTTGAGAACGGCGACTTCGACGAAAACACCCCTTCCATGCAGTCCTCCCGCCTAGTCCGCAACGGCTTGGCGTGGAGCATCCCGCGTGAAGACCTGCTGGAGAATGTTATCGCCGGATTGGGCGTGGTCAACCATCAGCCCTACCTGTCCGTCAATAACCCCAACTACAACGACGACTGGAGCTGGGGCACGGACTACGACATGGGCAAGAGTCTCATCACAGAAGCTGGCTATCCAGACGGTTTCGAGATGGACCTGTGGATCGGTACATCCGAGCTCAACTCTGACGTTGGTGAAGCGGTTGGTGCCGCTTGGGACCAGAACCTCGGCGTAAAGGTCAATTTCGTTAAGACCGAGTACGGCACATTCCGCCCGGGTCTGGTTGCCCGCACTAACAGGACTCCGTTCACAGGCTGCGGCGACGAGAACCACTCCAACTTCCCGTTTGACTGGGCGCATGGCTTCGTTATGAGCTCCATCAGCGCGGGCGGTTACGGCGTGGGGATGGAAATCCCCTGGGCAGCGCAGACCTACCTGCAGATGGCAGGCGAACCTGACAAGGCTGCCCGTGAAGAGCTTGCGAATGAGTTCTACACGAACAACCGCCGCGAGGCGCTGTGCGTGGGTGTCTTCGAGTTCCCGATTTGGCCTGCATACGACCCATCCGATATTGAGACTTGGGACCAGCGTCCCACCGCTCTTGGCAACATGGGCGGCATCAACAACATCCGGAGTGTCAAACTGGCGCATTAAGCCCACTGACGGGCTAATCCGTCGCCTGTGAGATTGCGCGCAGACGCCTCTGTTAGTTCAGGTGCGTCTGCGCCACCAACTCTAAATTAAGACATTCTTAGACAAACCACTTTTTGAAATCGACCCTCGACGCTTGCTTCGCCTATCGTGATGTGGTCAATGCATTTTCCCGCTTTGACACAATCCGATAACCCGCGATAACCCGATAACGTTTTTCGCAATGTTGGCGAAGATATTCAACTAACTTGAAGGTGTGTTAGATGCTGCAATTCCTAGCAAGACGGATTGTATTCGCCTTTCTGGCACTAGTTGGCGCGACTTTGTTGACTTTCAGCTTGTCCAGAGCAGCGGGAGACCCCCGCTATCTTTACGCGCAGGAAGGCGGCTATGGCATTACCCAAGAACGCTGGGACGCGCTCGGCGTGGAGCTTGGCCTCGACAAGCCGCTCATCTGGCAGTATGGCGTATGGCTAGGCAACATGCTCAAGGGCAACTGGCAGGACAGCCTCATCGACCGCAAGAGCGTGTTCAACAAGGTGGTAACCAGCCTGCCCGTAACGCTCCGACTCGCGTTCACATCGTTCCTGTTCGCCTCCGTAGTGGGGATACCTCTGGGAGTACTGTCCGCTGTCAAGCGGGGCACGACATTCGACATCCTAGGTAGAGGGTTCGCCCTATTCGGCCAAGCGCTGCCCGTGTTCTGGGTGGGCATTATGGGCATACTCGTATTCTCCGTGCAGTTGGACTGGCTGCCCAGCGCCACATTAGGCGAGCGCGATCAGGGTATCTTCCAGTGGGAGTACTATGTGCTGCCAACCGTAACTCTGGGTTGGATAGCAGCTGCCAGCTACCTTCGACTCGTGCGCTCCGCAATGCTGGAGATATTCGACTCGGAGTTCATCAAGTTGGCGCGCGCCAAGGGCGTATCCAACAACTCCGTTATATGGAAGCACGGCTTCCGAAATGCGCTGATTGCTCCGCTCACCTTCTCATCCTTGCTGCTTACCGGATTCATCACCGGCGCAGTGGTAACCGAATCAATCTTCGCGATTCCCGGTCTGGGCAGATTGGCGTTCGGCTCCATTCAGGACAACGACTTCCCTGTAATGGTGTCCGTGGTTATGGTGTTCACAACGATGTATGTGGTGATGAACTTCATCACCGACATGCTGTACGCACTCATCGACCCGCGCATTCGCTATTCCTAGCCGGCGGGCAGATTGACGAAGACCTGTGAGTGATTAGTAAGATAAGGTAGCGATTTTATGGCACAAGCAGAACTTTCGGCGGACATAACCCGAGAACTCGCCACTCCTACTTCTGGGATAGCGGGATTTTGGAACAAGATTAATCGCTTGCCGCTGGTGTCCATCATAGTGCTGACATTGCTGGTGCTCACGGCGGTTTTCGCCAATTTCCTAGCGCCGCACGCCCCTACACACGCCGATCCTGACGACACAACACTCGCTCCGTTCTGGTACGCCCCCGAGCTGATTACAGTTCAAGATTTGCCGCTCATCGTGGCGATAGACGGCGAAACCGCTGTTTCCGGCGTTACTGAATCGGCGGCGCAGTACGGTGTTGACCTAACAGATGTTGACATCGGCGACTCTCGTGACATTCGAGGCGCGTTCAATGACCAAGCCGGCGTCCGCGCCACCGTCATGGAACTGGCAACCATCACCGAAGTGAAGAATGTGGACGCCCCAGACGAGCCGCAATACTGGGTTCCCGTCGGCCTCAACATCATTGACGCCGCCGAAGCTTATGATGTGGAAATATCGCTTGAGCAGCTCGCCGACCCACTTTATGGCGGCACGGTCGTCGCAAGCGCTTTCGCCGGTCAAGCAGGCTTGGATGTTAAGGTTCAGGACGCCGCAGTGCCGCGTCCCATCCTACAAAATGTGGAAGATGCCGCAGTTCGCTTCGGTGTAACCATCCCGCCCGAAGACCTTGAAAACGAAGAGGCAATCGTAGCAGCATTCCTCGACCAAGCCAACCTGCGCGCCAAGGTGCGCATCCCGACCACCGACCACATCCTAGGCGGTGACAACATCGGGCGCGACCTGCTTAGCCGCATCATCCACGGCGCGCGCGTGTCCATCGTAGTGGTGGCAATCGCGCTCAGCAGCGGCTTGCTAGTGGGCGTGTCCATGGGGCTTGTCGCCGGCTGGTTCGGCGGACTAATTGACGAGATCATTATGCGCATAACCGATGTCTGGCTCGGTATGCCGTTCATTCTCGTCGCCATCGTGGTCGTCATCGCCATCGGGCAGACTTTTATCATCCTGATTGGTTTGTTGGCGTTATTATCGTGGACGCCATTCGTGCGTAATGTGCGCGGCGAAGTGCTGTCGCTCAAGACGCGCGACTATGTGAGCCTCGCGCAGGTGGCGGGCGCGTCCACATTCCGCATTATGATCTGGCACTTGCTGCCCGGTGTAATCAATACGGTTATAGTCATCGCAACCCTTCGTGTCGGTCAGCTCATCCTCACAGAGGCTATCTTGAGCTACCTCGGCGCTGGCATACCGCCGCCCACACCGGCTTGGGGAGCGATGGTCAACGACGGACGCAACTACATTCAGGATGCCTGGTGGATTTCGTTCTTCCCCGGCGTGTGCATATTCCTAGTCGTGATGTCGCTGAACTTCCTCGGCGACTGGATGCGAGACCGCTTCGACCCGCGTCTGCGCCAGCTCTAGGCATTGCACCTAACCTGAATCTTGAATCTAACAGACGCAACATAATTTAGAATTAGAAACGAATGGCGCTCCGCAGGCTTGACCTTACGCGGAGCGCCATTATAATCTAGGCACACGCAAATCAATAATCAATCAGCATCAGATCTCAAGGCGCTTCTGGCGTGGCAAACATCCGGCTTGACACAAAAGGCTACCCATTCTGAAAGGAATCACTGACGAGGACGACTATGAAGAACAAGGTACAACGACTCCATCTGGCGCAATTCGCCCTAGTCTTTATCGTTGTGGGGAGCATGATTGCGCTCGCGTGCGGCGTGGAATCCGGCAACCGCCGTCCCGCCAGATCTGACGAAGACAAGACTGGCGAGTTCCACCGCTCGCCGGTGGCATCCTTGGAGCAGTTCCGCATCGATGTGGAAAAGACCGACGACGGCTGCACGGCAGACCCTGCGGACATCGTCGTGGGTGATGGGCAGCGTGTCCGCCTTGCCGTGCAGTTGCAGGGCGGCGGCGAAATTACCACATCCGGCGGCACAGGCTCCACCCAGTTCGTAGGTGAACGCGACAGCGCCGTGTACAGCGTGGATGGCTTGACTATAAGCAGCTCCGGCGGTGCGCTAGGCTCCGGCGTAACCGCGCTGAACCTCGAACTGGAATCCGGCAGACGGCTCAGCTACGACTTCAACGCATCGGGCGCGGGTGCCTTCGACATCCTCTGCGACGGCGACAAAGTCGGCACATTCACGGTGAACTAGGTATTAGCGATGAAGCTGAATTATTACCCAGAAACGGACAGCGCCTATATTGAATTCGGCGAACGCGCAGGGTCCAAAACCTTGAAGTCGCCGATGGTGTGAATATTGGCATGGGCGCTCTTGGCAAGCTCGTTGGTATCGAACTTGAACGGGTTTCCAAACACCTTGATCCTCTTACGCTCAATGAAGCCAAAAGAGAACCTCAATCATTGTGAGTCCGGGTACATTATTGAATAAAGAGAGAGGGGCGGTCACTGATGACCGCCCCTTTTGCGCTATTGATGTCGCCTATTGCCGCCCTATTCCACCAAGGTGGTCAGATCAACGCCCTGTTCCTGCGCGTTGCCGATGGTGCTCCATGGGGTTTCGACTACCCAGTGGTCGGGCTCGATTTCAATGAGTGGGGGGCGAGACTTGGCATACTCGTGGTTGGGATCGACCTCAAGCGGCGTGCGCGTCATAAATACATCGCCTTCGGGCGGGTCCACCGGCGATACGACTTCGCCCGGCAACACAATTTCTTCGCGTTGAATGTCCGGGTGTGATGGTAGCGCCGCCGAAAGCAGCGCGTTCGTGTACAGGTGCACCGGGTTGTTGAAGATGCTCTCCGTGTCGCCCATCTCCTGCACTACGCCGAGATACATCACCGCCATGCGGTCGCACATGTAACGCACAGTCGCGAGATTGTGCGCGACCATGATATACGCCAGTCCGTGCTCCTGCTGCAAGTCCACGAGCAGGTTCATTATCTGCGCGCGAATGGACACATCCAGCGCGGACACCGGCTCGTCAAGCGCGATGATCTTCGGGTTCAGCGATAGCGCGCGCGCCACGCCTATGCGCTGCCGCTGTCCGCCGCTGAACTCGTGAGGAAAGAGCGAAGCCTGATACGCTGGCAAGCCCACCTCTTCCAGCAGTTCCTGTACGCGGGAGGCAATCTGCTGCTTGGTCATCGTAGTGTTGACCTCGAGCGGTTCGCCGATAATGCTGCCGACGCGCATACGAGGGTTCAGCGATGCCCACGGGTCCTGGAACACGGCTTGAAGCGAGCTGCGCAATTCGCGCTTTCCGGCGCGGCTGAGCGTCGCCACATCCTCGCCCTCGAAGAACACCTGACCCGAAGTCGGCTCCTCAAGACCCAGCATGACCTTTAGTGTAGTCGTCTTGCCGCAACCTGATTCGCCTACGAGTCCCATCGTCTTACCGCGCTCGATGTCGAAGCTGACATCGTCCACCGCCTTCAAGAGGCTCTTGTTGCGGCTGAGGAATGAGTTGCCCACGGGGAACCACTTGCGAAGGTGTCGCACAGATATGATGGCGTCGGAGCTTGAGTCCACGCCAGGGGCATTGGCGACCCCGTAGCGATTCGCCGCCCCGTTGGAAGAAGTGCCGTTAGTCGTCATGTCTTAACACCAGCCTTGTAGTATGTGATGTGTCCCGCTTCAAGCGCGAAAGCGGTTATCCGAGATTGCCCAAGTGTTTGGGTTGCGTTGTCGTCTAGTATTCTGCGCCGTAGGGGACTAAGTGCTTGTACTTGTCGAACTCTTCCACCGACGAGTGGGAGAGCTGCACCCAATGTTCAGGCTCGATTTCAACCAGCTCGGGGCGAATCTCGAGGTCCTTTTCGAGCACAGGCAGCGGCGACCGTTCTGCGAAGGCGTCGCCCGGAGGCAGGTTGTACAGCAGCGGCGGCTGCCCTTCGATCTGCGCCAAGCGGCCCGTCTTCTCTTCGAGCTTCGGCACCGAGTTGATGAGCGCCTTGGTGTACTCGTGCTTCGGGTTGTTGAAAATCGTGCGAACATCGGCGTGCTCGACGATGCGCCCGGCGTACATCACCGCAACGCGGTCGCACATCTTGGCGACGATGCCGAAGTCGTGTGTGATGAACATAATCGCCACGCCGGTATCTGCCTGCAAGTCCTTCAGCAGCCGCAGATACTGCGCCTGAATGGTTACATCGAGCGATGTCGTCGGCTCGTCGGCGATGAGAACTTCGGGGTCGCAGGAAATGCCGATAGCGCCAACGACGCGCTGTCGCATGCCGCCGGAAAGCTGGTGCGGATAGTCGCGAATTCGCACCTCCGGCGCGGGGATGCGCACCTTGCGGAGCATGTCGATGACCTGATCGCGCAGGGCGTTGCCCTTCATGCTGCGGTGAATCTTCAGCGCCTCGCCCACCTGGTCGTCGATGTCGAACACAGGGTTGAGCGCCGTCATCGGGTCCTGCAGCACCATAGCGATACGGTCGCCGCGAATGCGCTCCATCTCCTTCTCGTCGAGCTGAAGGACATCTTCGTCGTTCAGCAGCACTCGTCCGCCGACGATATGCCCCGGAGGCGAGGGAACCAGTCGCATAATGGAGAGCGAAGTAACGGACTTGCCGGAACCGGATTCGCCAACGATGCCGAGAGTCTCGCCGCGTCGTAGATTGAAGCTTACGCCGTCCACCGCCTTCACCACGCCCCAGCGTGTAACGAAATAAGTTCTCAGGTCGTCAACTTCGAGAACAACATCGTTATTTGAGCCGTTCGCTGTAGCCATGCTCTATCTCCTCTGTATAGTTTCTGCCCCACAGCAAGCCCGAAAAGGTGCGCAAAGCCGCAAGTGGGCACATCGCCTAATTTATCCTAAATTGGTATGCAAACTATAGCCAATAACTATAGAAAACGCAAGCCTGCCCGCCGAATATCGCGACATTCCGAGAAATCCCTTTCCCTTTGACTGCGGAAGGCTAGGATGGGGAGAGAGAACCGCAAGACGCCCGCTACCACAGTCTAACCGTATGACCAATTTCCACCCCGTCAAATCCGCCTTCCCTGCTGATATACTGAAGACCCATAATCAACAATCCTTGGAGAAGGAGGCAACACCATGCAGCGCGCTACCAAAGACATCCTCTACTTCGAGACAGGCCCCGACAATGCGCCTACAATGTGGGTCGACCCCGGCGAAGAATTCGAGGTCGAGACGCAGATGAACCGCGGTCCGTGGCTCGACGACCACCCGGATGGCGAGCGTCTGCGCGAACTGCTGCGCGGTGGCAATCCGTCGAGCGGCTGCATCTATGTCAACGGCGCGGAGCCGGGGATGGCGCTCGTGGTGCATGTCGGCGAGATCGATGTCGATCCCATCGGCTTCACCAACTTTCGCGGCAGCACAAGCGCAATGCCCGGCTGGATGGGCGATAGCGGCATCGGGCGGCATCATAAGGTCGTGGAGATTCGCGACGGCAATATCTTGTGGAACGACACGCTGCAGATTCCCATCGCGCCGATGCTGGGCTGCGTCGCAGTCGCGCCAAAGCACACGCGCTGGACGAATGCGTGGGCAGGCGAGTGGGGTGGCAACTTCGACATCCAAGAGGTTACGACCGGCGCGTCCGTGTGGCTGCCGGTAAACGTGCCCGGCGCGCTGCTGCATGTAGGCGATATGCACGCGCGACAGGGCGACGGTGAAATATGCGGCGCAGGCGGCATCGAGACGGGCGGCAGAGTCCGGTTACGCTGTGAGCTTGTGCCGCTGCCCGCGGCGATGACCTGGCCGCGCATCACCAACGACACGCACATAATGACCACCGCGATGGCGCGCCCAGCCGAGGACGCCTTCCGCATGGCGCTGTCCGAGATGATCCTGTGGCTGCAGCACGACTACGGCTTCACACGCGGCGAGGCGTACCTGTTCCTTGGACAAGTGCTAGAAGCCCGCTGCACCCAATTCGTCAACCCCACCTTCAGCTACATCGCGAAAGTCAACCGCGAGTACCTGCCGTCGTAGCGTGTCCGCGCGCTAGTGTCGGGCGTCGTTTGTCCCTTCCCCACAGGATCACCACAGGCGGAAGGGACTTGAGACGGCAGTACATCATGCCATGCTCAATTTCAGGTTGACCTGCTGCACTTATTGCGGCCCCGGGAAGAAGTCCGCGCCCTGCATCATCATGTCTTGCTGGCGGATTGCCAAGCCACGCACGCGCGGCATGTATTCGCCCTCCCAGCGCGGGTCGGAGCGCACCTGGTCGCGCGCCTTCTCGAAGTGTGTGTAGTCTTCGTACGCCCAGATGTGCACGATGCGGTTCAGTGGACCGATGTCCGTGTAGTACCAGCCAGCGAGCTTCACACCATAGTCGTCGCGTATCTTGATGGCGACCTCTTCCACCGCCTTCATATACTGCGGCACGGAGCCGGGCTGCAAGTCGTAAATTCGCATGTCGTAAATCATTTCACACCTCTTTCAATCCAATTTATCATAAGTCAAATTTATCCTACTCATCCTGTATATCGATGTTAAGTCTCGTGTCAAGTCCCGCCTTCCGACACGCGCCGCCGCTCGCCTATGATACCGTTTGGGCGAAGCATTATCACCAGCACCAGCAGGAAGCCGATTAGGAAGAAGCGCAGGTTTGGATTGTTGATTTCCGCCGGCAGGAACTGCGTGCCGCTCCATATTCCCCAAACTACGAACGCTCCCAGCAACGCACCCAGGTTGTTGCCGCTACCGCCTACCATCAGCATCACCCAAACGATGAATGTCGCCAGCAGCGGGTCGAAGACCTCCGGGTCCACATAGCGAAAGCCGTGCGCGTACAACGCGCCGCCTATGCCCATCACCGCCGCGCCCAGAATGAACGCTTGCAGCTTGAATCGGAACACGTTCTTGCCCGCTGCCGCCGTCGCCTCTTCGTCCTCGCGGATGGCGCGCAGCACTCGTCCCCAAGGCGAGTTTATCGCGCGCTGTATGATGAAGTACAGCACCACCAGCGTGACGATTACCACCGCGAAGTACAGCAGGTCGTACTGCTCCGGAGTTACCAGGTCTCCGAGGAACTTGGGGATGTTGTACAGCCCGCGCGACCCGTTCGCCAGCCACTTCTCGTTCAAGAACATCAGCCGCACGCTCTCCGCGATGCCGAGCGTAGATATGGCGAGGTAGTCGTCGCGCAGCCGCAACGTTATCGCGCCAACGACCAGCGCGACCACACCGCTCACTATGGCGGCGCATGCCAGCGCGACGAAGAACCACAGGTCGATACCTAACTGGAGCGTGTTCGCCAGATTGCCGCCGAAGACGAAGTCCTCAAACAGTTCCGGCGATGGCGGAGCGGTCGTCAGCAGCGCGGCGGTGTATGCGCCAAGCGCGAAGAAGCCCGCCACGCCGATGTTGAACAGCCCCGTGTACCCCCAGTGCACATTCAGCCCAAGCGTGAACACGCCGTAAATGCCGGCGAGTATGCCGAAGCCCACGAGGAAGTAGATGATGTCCATAATTATGCGTCCCTGTCGCCGAACAGCCCACGAGGACGCACCAGCAGCACAACCAGCATTATGGCGAATGACACGGCAGGCTTGTACGCAGGCGAAACCCACTCGGTCGAAACTTCCATCGACACGCCGATGAGCAGCCCGCCCACGAGCGCACCCCAAGGCTTGCCTACGCCACCCAACATCACCGCCGCGAACATCGGTATCAGCGTCGCCCAGCCCGCATTGGGATGCAGCTGCGCCTGCGCCACCGCAACAAGCGTGCCGGCTATGGCTGCATAAGCGGCGGCGATTGCCCATGTCCAGTGAACGATGCGCGTCGTGTCGATGCCCGTAATTCGAGCGAGGTCTATGTTGTCCGCCGTGGCGCGCATCGCCTTGCCGGTGCGCGTGCGATTCAGGAACAGATACAGCGCGGCGACCAGCACGATAGCAGTCAGACCGAGGAAGATATTGTCCGGCGGCACGCGAATGTCGAATGGCAACGCACCGCCTGTGGGTAGGGCTATCTCAAAGTCGATGTGGTAGAAAGACCGTGTCTCGCGTGGCAGGCGAATCGGTCCGGTGCCCCAGAGCAGCTGTATCGCGCCGCGCAGGGCGATAGCGATGCCCAGCGATACCATCGCTATGGTGATAAGCCCGGTGCCGCGCGCGCGCAGCGGCTGATACACCGAGTTGTCAATTCCGATGGCGATGGCGCAGCATACCAAGACGGTTATAGGCAGCGCAATCAGCAGCGGATAGCCGAATGTGAACGGACCAAAGCCCGTGCCAACAATGCCGATTGCAGGGAACACGACCGTAAGCAGGAAGAACGATATGTATGCGCCGAGCGTCATGTAGTCGCCGTGCGCGATGTGCGCGAAGCGCAGAATGCTGTAAATCAGCGTGATCCCGATAGCGCCGAGCGCGATCATACTACCGAGCAGAATGCCGTTGACAACCTTGCCCGGCGCCGCCACGAACACAACGACGCAAAGCAACACCAGCGCCGCCGACCAGCCCCATTCGCCCAGCGCCGCCGACCTAGCTCGTACACCTATCCCCTGCCCAATCATCAGCCGAATCTATCCACTATATACTGCGCATCCTGTATATCTATGTATGTTCACTTTCCGCCCAAGTACAGCCTGCCAATGTCCGGATTGTTCAGCAATCCCGCCGCGCTGCCGTCCAGCCGATTCTCACCGTCCGCGAGCACATAGCCCCTGTCGGACATTGCCAGCGCCGTGCGGATGTTGTGCTCGACGATGAGTAGCGCCACGCCGGTGCCGCGTATGACGCGCAGCCTGTCGAATATCAGCTGCGCCATAATGGGTGACAATCCCGCGCTAGGCTCATCGAGCAGCAGCAGGCTCGGCTTGAGCATCATCGCGCGCGCGAACGCGAGCATCTGCCGCTGACCTCCGGACAAACTGCCCGCGCGCTGTCGTCTGCTGCGCCGCAAATCCGGGAACATACGGTACATTGCCGCAATCTGCGCGGGCATGTCCGTATCGTCCGCGAACGCGCCCATCTCTAAGTTTTCTTCGATGGTAAGCGACGGGAATATGTTTCCGACCTGCGGCACATACGACATTCCCATCCGTATGAGCCTATCCGTCTGCATGCTCGTGATGTCCGTGTTCTCGAATACGATGCTGCCTTGCCTTGGCGTCAGCAAGCCGAATATCGTCTTCATCAGCGTTGACTTGCCGCAGCCGTTCGGCCCAAACATCGTAACCGCCTCGCCCGGCTCAACACGCAGCGAAACGCCGTGAAGAATCTCGGTCTCGCCATACCCCGCGAATATGCCGTCCACGCTCAGGATGCTCATGCGCCCGCCTTCGTCTCACCGGGACCCGCTTCATTCGGCGCTGTTTCTTGCGCCGTATTCTCGCCCGCCGCCGCACTCGCTTCGCCGCTGAAGCCGAGATATGCTCGCAGCACCTCTTCGTTGCGCTGCACCTCTTCGGGCGTGCCTTCCATCAGCTTCCGTCCCTCGCTTATCACGATTACCGGATCGCACAGGCTCATCACCACGCGCATATTGTGCTCGATGATGAGGATGGTTATGCCGGTCTCTTCCTGCGTGCGGCGTATGTCTTCCATCAGCAGTTCGGTGAGCGCGGGACTGACGCCTGCGCTCGGCTCGTCCAGCAGGATCATCTTCGGCTTTGCCATAAGCGTCCTGCCAAGCTCGAGCAGTTTCTTCTGCCCGCCGGATAGGTTCGCCGCATATTCGTCCTTCAGATGGTCGAGGTTCAGAAACTCCAGCGTTTCGAGCGCTTGCCGTTCTATGGCGCGTTCCTGCGGTCCGATGCGCCAAGGCATAAACCACGACGCCCAGATGCGCTCGCCCGCCTGATTCGCAGGCACGAGCATAAGGTTTTCAAGCACGGTCATATACTTGAACTCGCGCGGTATCTGGAATGTGCGAACAAGCCCAGTATGAAAAGTCTCATGCGCCTCCATGCCGTCAATGCGCTTGCCAAGAAATGTAATCGTGCCAGCCGTAAGCTTGTGAAAGCCGCTGATAAGGTTGAACAGCGTAGTCTTTCCCGCGCCATTCGGGCCAATTAGCCCCGTAATGGTGCCCGACATCACATCCAGCGAGCAATGATCAACCGCACGCACACCGCCAAAATCCTTGACCACATCCCGCACTTCAAGAATGGGCTGCGCGGTTGCCGTTTGTGCCTGTGTCGTCTGCCCGATTGATTGCATATCACCCCGCCAAACCGCCATTGCCTTCGTCCAAGTAGATGGTGTCGCCCACATGGGATATGGTGATGTGCTGATTGTACACGCCTGCGCCGGTGTCTCGCTTTGCGCGGTGCGTGGTCGTCTGCCACTTGACGGGTTTGCCGTCTGCCAGCGATTCCGTCAGCACTCTGCCGTGCATCGTGTCGGCGCCGCTGACGCCGAGCAGGTGCAGGACTGTCGGCGCGAGGTCGGTGTTGCCTGTCGGGCTATCGATGCGGACGCCGCGCTTAAAGCTGCCGCCACGCGCGAACAGCGAACAACGCATCTCGGAGCGTCCCATCGAGCCGTGCTGCCCAAGACCGGCCGCGCCGCCTGTGGAATACACATAGCCCTCATAGCCCGATGCGTTCAGACGGTCATCCCAGCGGAACGACACCGCCAGATCGGGCGCGCGCAAGCCCTCTGCGCCGACCAGCGACGCGGGCAGCGTGCCTTCTATCTGCCCCAGCGAATCGGACGCGACCAGCGCGCCACACCACGCCTGCCGCATCATCCACGACGCCAGCCTGTCCACCGTCGCCGCGTCCCTGTCGTGCGCGTAGAACAGCGCCGCGCCGCCGTTTCCGGCGACCGTTACGCCGCCCGGCTCGTCCCCCGCCGGAAATCCCGCGTCTCGCAGCAGCGCCTCGATCTCGACAATGTCGATGATAGTGGAATAGCCGTGATCCGATATGACCAGCACATCGGTGTCCACACCGGCGGCGTCCAGCCACTCCAGCAGCCTGCCGAACTGCTCGTCCGTCTCGCGCAGTGCGCGGTTGCTCATCTTCGCGCCGACGCCGTGCGCGTGCTGCGCCTTGTCCGGCTCCGTGAACCAGACGAATGTAACCGCGGGCTGCCGCTCGGTAAGCACATACTCGGTCGTGATGTCCACGGCATGCGCGAGCTTGTCAGCGTTCGTCTCGCCTTCGGGAGGCCATTCGCCGAACCGCGCGATGATGTCCTCGTGCAGCGGATAGGGCAGGCAGAACTCCGGATGTATCGTCGCGCCGCCGGCAGTGGCTGCATCGGGATTGTGCACATACGCATTTCCGCTAGTGCCGGTGCCCACCGCGACATATTCCAGACCGTGCCGCGACATTATGTCGGCGAGTGTCGGCGCGAGCAGAACCGGCGTCTTGCGCGCGACTTCGGCGAGCGTCGGTTCGAGCGCGGAGAACGCCGTATGCGGATCGAAGTCGCGCATCACCAGCATATTCGCCGCCAAGCCATGCCTGCCCGGATAGCATCCCGTCGTCATAGTCGCCGCGTTCGAGCGCGTTACCGACGGAAAAGAAGGATGGTGATTGTCGAACGCCACGCCTTCGGCGACGAACGCCGCCAGATTGGGCGTCAGCGCGGGCGTAACCTGCGCGGGCTGCAAGCCGTCGAATGCTACCAACAGGATGTTTCGTGGATTGTCTCGCATCGCTGCCTCACTGCTTGTCATCGGGGTCGTGCCAGTGCGCCCATGTTAGACCCGCCAATGCCGATGTTCAAGTCGCGTCCCCCAATTCCAGCCAGTGCCTTCTTCACAAGTGCCGCGTGTAATCAGCCCTTCACATTGCAGTGTGTAATGGATATTCTATAAGAACATTCCCATATGCTATGGGCAGCGGACTTGCGAATAGCCGCTATCGCCACCACGCTAAGATACAGCATATCCAACTGGGATACCAATATACGAGACGATTTCACTCAGATAAGTGGCAGTGAGGCGAAGTTATGACGACCATAGAGACAATCGACGACCTGCTGCGCCCGCCCGCGAGAACGCGGAGTTCCGCGAGGCGTTCAGGCGCAAGGCACCGGCGGCATAGACGACGAGTCGCAGGATAGATTCGCGAACGCAGATGCCGTAGCGGTAGAGGACTTAGGACGCCTGAGGCGAGCCGACACAGCCCGCTTCGGTGATGCCGGGGCAGGATAGCGACGCCTGCGTGTCGCGTCCGGTAGCCGAAATCCTGCCATGCGGCGATGTTATCGGCATCGTTCCAGTCAATGCCAGTCAGCGCGCAGACGGGAGAGGCGTTTCAGGCACGACGAGAGTGTCCGCTCTGATGGCGGCTCGTCGCCGGATGCGCGAAAGGCGGATTTGTCAATGTCGCCGAGGCTGACGACGGCTATGGAGTCGGCGTCTTCGCCATCCGGTAGCCGACTCGAGGTTCGGTGAATATGTACTTGGAGTTGGAGACATCGTCGCCAATCTTGCGGCGAAGCCTCTTCACCACTTCCCTCAAGAGCCACGCATCGCCGATCCTCTCCGGGCCCCAGACCCGATGGAGCAGCACGCTGTGGGTCAGCACGCGGGGAGAATGCACCGCAAGTTCATACAGCACCGCGAACTCCGTGCTCGTCAGGTTCACCAGCTCCCCGTCCACAGCCACTTGGCGCTTGGCAAAGTCGATGCTCAAGCCTTCTTCGGCATAGACTTCCGACGGCTCGACCTCCGGAGAAGCCAGCCGTTTCCTGAGTGCCGCCCTGATTCTGGCGGCAAGCTCGGTCGGCGAGAAGGGCTTGACTAGGTAGTCGGAAGCGCCCATGTCGAATGCACGGGCTATGGTCTCGTCCTGACCGTACACCGACAGGAAGATTACCGGCACGTCCGCCATCCTCAGAATGTCGTTCATCAGCTCGATGCCATCTTTGCCGGGCAGCACCAGGTCCAGCAGGACCAGGTGGGGCCTCTCCTCCGCCATGAGGCGGGGCACATCGTCCGGGTCGCCGGTCACGATGGGCGCGTAGCCCTCCCTGCGAAGGGCGTCCCGAACATACCGCAGCGCATGGGGGTCGTCGTCCACGGCAAGAACACGGAGCGGAGTCCGGCTTATCTGCCGTGGTATCGCACGAGGAGTTGGGGGAGCGGCAGCCACCCCTTCAGCCATTGGCAGCGTGAATATGAACCGTGATCCCATGCCGGGGCCGTCGCTCTCAGCCCAGATGCGGCCCCCGTGGGTCTCCACGATGCCCTTGCAGATGGCGAGACCCAGCCCTGAGCCGTCAACGCCGGATGCAGTGTTAGCGGTGTTGGCGCGCGAGAACTTGCGGAACAGTTCAGGCATGAGTTCCGCAGGTATGCCCCGCCCCCGGTCTGCCACGGAGAGCGCGACATGGAATCCTTCCCGCCTTGCGCTAACCACAATCGGCGAGTCGTCGGGCGAGTACCCGGTGGCATTGGAGAGCAGGTTGCTCAGCACTTGGACGATTCGCAGCCGGTCTGCCATCACAAGAGGCAGGTCATCCGACAGTTCCAACTCCAGGGGATTCACGGCGGCGCCGCTCAGAAACCTGCTCCGTGCCTCTTCCACCAGCAGGCGCACGTCCGATGGCTCCGGAGTGACCGGCAAGGTGGCAGTCTCGATGCGGGCTACGTCCATCAGGTCGCCTATCAGGTTGCGCATCTGGTCGGACTGGTCCCGGATGATGCGGAAGAACTGGATCATCTCAGCCGGATGCAGCTCGTTTGCCGTTTCCAGGAGCGTGGTAATCGAGCCTTTGACCGCCGCCAGAGGCGTCCTCAGCTCGTGGCTCACCATTGCCAGAAACTCGGCGCGCAGCCGTTCCATATCCTTCAGGGGCGTCATGTCCTGCAAGGTCGCCACAAAAGTCGTCAAGCCATCTTTGCCGTAGATGGGCGTGGCATTGAGCAGGACGCTCACGCTCCGCCCGTCGGGAACGCGCAGCTCTATCTCCTCGGCGCGGACCGTCTCGCCTGCCGTGAGCGCCTCCGCCAGCGGCAGCTCCATGAGGGCAATCTCCCTTCCGTCGCCGCGCACACAGGTCACTAACTTCAGAAGGTCCTCCACCGACTGCTCGCCTTCTCCCAGCATATTCGCGATGCGCCTTGCTTCGCGGTTGACGGACACCGGCGCTCCCGTTTGGCCGTCCAGAACGACTACACCCACAGGCGAGGTATTCACCAGCGTTTCCAGGTCGTCCCTGGCGCGCCGCTCCTCCCGGTATCTGCGCGCGTTGGCGATCACCAGCGCCGCCTGAGAGGCGAACATCACCAGCGTTTCCTCGTCGGCGCGGCTGAACTCCTCGCCGCCATCCTTGTCGCCCACGAAGACATTGCCCACCCGTGCGCCCCGGTGGAACATCGGCGCCGCCAGGAAGGGGAAGTCTCCTCCCGTCGGGACGGGTGCGCTGAACTCGGCGAAGCCCAGCGACCGGATGTGCTCCATCACGTTGGGGAGTCGCAGGGTTTCGGAGATACCGGTCAGCGACTCGAAGATGCGAAGCCCTTCCGGCGTCAGCCACAGCTCTTCGGCTTCCTGGGCGGTCATTCCGGAAGCCAGAAAGTCCTCCATCCCGCCCTCGTCGTCCAGCAGCGTCATCACGCCGTAGCGCGCGTCCGTCAGAGCGCGCGCGGAGTCCAGAACATCCTGCAGCACGGTATCGAATTCCAGGCTCTCATTGATGCGCAGGCTGGCTTCGCTCAGGCGGGACAGGCGCTGCCGCAGGACATCTATCTCGCGGTCCGGTTGGTCTGGCTGGGTCATTTTTCCTCCGTTCAGCCCCGATGGTGGGAAGTTAAGGAAGCGGTAGCATGGAATAGCAAATCGCTTATACATCAATTCATACGACATAGTACGCCATTGATACGCTATTCTCAAGAGATACGGGGCATATATATAACAAATGCAGGAGTGGCAGCGCCGGTCAGACCGATAGCCACCTGCCGGATTGCGTGTTGCTGCGCCAATCAGGTCTGTGAAATCCGTACACGCGAGGGCAGGGAGGGTGAGGACTGGGGCTGCTCATACTGTGGCGACAAAAGAGTGCCGCAGGGGGCTTAGGAAGCTGCGCAGAGGGATAACGTGGGAACATGTGCGGTAGATTCGGTCTGTCAGCTGAGCCGGATACGCTTGCGGAGCAGTCCAACTTCGATCCGTCCATAACGCGGGACATCTAATCTCCGCGCTGGAACATTCCGACGACGACGGCGGCGCTGAGTGTGCACCACAGCCGTTGCGAAAAGGCTGACGATAGCAGCAACCTCTTCTGAATCATCCCGCGCCGCCGCCCCGACAGTAGTGACGCCGCCCGCCCGGGTCTCTTACCCGGTTATGAGAATCGATTTCTCTACCCGCGGAGGTACAGGGATATGAGGATATTCATATCGGAGGCTGGAAGGTCTCCGGCAAGGTAGTCCCCAATAGCCGTATTGAGATCAGAAGCGTCGATGGCGCCATCGCCGTCCGCATCGTATATGCGAAGCAGCCTCGCCTCATCAGACGATTCTTCACGAGTCACCACGACCGTGTAGGTCATCGTCGTCGTCCCGTCCGCAGCCGTCACCTCAACCTCAACGGTGTTGTTGCCCTCGGACAGGCTCATCGCTCCGGTGCCCGTCACAGCAGCGTTCTCATCCGTCGCAGTCGCCATGACGTCTATCATGTCAACAGCGTTGTCAACGGCAGCGTAGTACGCCGTGACGTCGGACGCGAAGTCCACCACATTGCCGTCCACGTCCGTCAGGGCGATTGCCATGCCTTCGCCGTCCGTCAGGCTCAGCGACGACAGGCTGGCGTCAGTTGCGGTAGGAACGGACGTGGGCGCGGCTACGGTTACCCTGGTTGCACCGCCTACCGTCCGCTGATCCAATCCCGCGTCAAGGAATACCCCGCTGAATGTGTACTGCCCGGGCGTCGTGGGCGCTCTCAGCCGGTAGGTGAACTCGTACTCGTTGTTTCTGGCGACCACGATAAAGCTGACGGTCTGACCGTCCTGTCTGACGGCATCGGCGGGCAGTCCCCGGACGCCGAGATAGCTAAATCGGTTCGGGATGGTTTCGATCACTCTGCCGATAGTACCGTAGTTGGCGACCTCGACGGTTACTTGCAGCTCGCCGCCGGGCTGTACGGTGGACGGCGAAATACTGCGGACCGCGCTGTGACCGCTCGCCTCCGTCAGATTGTAGTACGCCAGGCCGATGGTCAAGGCGGCGACCGCCAGCAACGGGATCACCGCCTTGACGACAACTTCTTTCATCACTATCCGTCCTCCAATTTCATCGCGGGCCGATTAGTTGCCCTGCGAAAAGTAGAAGTCCAGCAGGATATACAGCTCGGTCTTGTTGGTGAGCGCGTTTGGGCCAGAGATGGCGTTGTTGGCTTCAGCAAGGCTGAGTACGCCGTTTCTGTCGGTGTCGAACACAGCCATGAGTTGCTGCAGTGTGCGCGTCGTCGTAGGCGTAGGCGGCGTGGTCGTCCCTGTGCCACGGGTCGTGACTTCGACCACATTGGAAGGATCGGCTTGACGACCGAACTGCGCCACAGCGATTACCCGCACCAGGTAGGCGGTGTTAGGTTGCAGTCCACCAATCCCGGCGGAGCGGACTTCGCTGCTAACTCTCGACTCATAATCGGGATGGCCGAAACTACCGGAGTCAGCAGTGGCCCACTGGATTATGTATTCGGCGGCCCTGTGCGCACTTCCCCATGCCACGTTGATTCCTCCCTGGTTGGCGACATTGGGGTCAGCAATTCCGGTAGCCGTCAGATTAGGTACGCCCGGCTTCTCCTCGATCCCAAGCGAAGAAATCGTGCGAGAGGGAGTCCCTTCATGCCCTTGCGGTGATTCGGGGACTATCCGCGCCTGGTACTCGCCGATACCGTTGTCGGGCCAGATGGTGGCGATTGAGCATTGCCTGTTTCTTCTCGTGATTTCGGGGTCATTGTTGGGATTTTCCACGTTTACGGGGCATGGGTGGGATGTGTTTGTGTATCCCACGTATAACAGCCAATCGGAAAAGTTGGAGTTACTGTCTCTGCGATACCGCGTGTCGATGCGGTAGGATCCGACGAGTTTCTCACCATCCGCATCCGTATCCGAGTTGAAGTTAAAATCCAATTTCAACCCCGCCAGCCCGCTGGGGCTGCTGTAATCGATCCAGGCATCCACTCCGGTCACGGCGGGGACGGGGTGATCGGCGCTTACCCGCTCCGACGCGAAGGAGACGACGAATAAAAGCAGGGCCGCCGCAAGCGCAGTTAAGGGAAGTGCGAAGCGGAGGGCCCTGCTATTCGGAGATGCCTTGTATAAGTGACGTCTTATGCTATGGAGGGGGGGGGTATTAGGCATATTGAGTCGCATCGTCATGCTCCTGCATATCTGAAATCGAATTTTATGGTCGGTAGAACCCCACTATACCATGCCATTATATGATGCACAACAATGTATAATACTAAATTATATGTTAATTCTCTTACTAATGGCACGAATTTTTATACCCGTGAAGTCTCGGAGGTCTCGTGGGCATCGGGGGATAAGCGGCGGTGAGGCGAAGTTATGACGACCTTAGAGACGACCGACGACCTGCTGCGCCCTGCTCGTCAGTGTGCAGCTCCTCTTGTGGTAGGATGGAGACGATTTCACAAATACCTAATGTTCGAATCGGATAGACCGTATGCCATGAATCCAATAGCGGGAGCAGGTTGCCATCTACCCATTTCGCACAGAATCGTCTTGTTAGGCTTGTTGCTCGTGTCCCTTGCCGCCTGCTCGCCCGATGGTGCCGCGCCCGAATCGTGTACCGACGCGGACCGTGTTCTGAATGTTGGTTTCTACGCCTTCTTCGCGCCCATGAGCTACAGCGCCGATCCCGATCCGGCATCGCCGGGATTCAACACGCATCTGGGCTACGAGGCAGACCTGCTGACCGCCTTGGAGGCGCTGGAAGGCGCGGGGCTGTCCTTTTCCCGTCGCGGCATCGGACCATGGGACAACATCTGGCTGCGGTCGGCGGAGCCTGAGTACGACATCGCGGGCGGCGGCATCACCATCCTCGACTCGCGCACACGCAACGCGGCGGACGAGCAGGTCGTCTCGTTCACCTCCGGCCATGTGAGCTTTCGACAGTCTCTGCTGGTCCGGGCAGAGGACGCTGAGCGCTTGGCTTCCCCTGCCGACCTGACCGCTGATGTGCGCGTGGGAGCGCTCGCAGGCACCACGGGAGAGCACCGCCTGCTGGAGCGGACAGGCTTGGTGAATGCCGACGGCCGGCTTGCCACAGGCACGCGCGTCGAGACCGACACGGGCACGGTAACGGCAGACGGAGGCGCCGGCTACACCATCAACGCAGCCGGCGAGTCTCCCGTTCTGGAGGGCAGGCGACGCCTGTACCCGCCGTCGGAGGATATGCCCCAAGTGGTCTATCTGGGCGACGATGCCGGTGAATCCGAGCTTCTTGAAGCCCTGCGAGCAGGCAGCATCGACGCGCTGGCGAGGGGCGAAATCGGCAACCTTGACGCCGCTAATGTCTCCGGCGGCGCTTTCGCCGTCACCGCGCTGGACGATGCGGTCGAATTGGGCGGTTTCACCCTTGCCGTGCAAGACGCCGAACTGCGAGCCTGCCTCGACGAGAAGATAGACTACCTGACCGACGATAGACGCATCGGCTACGCGGAGTGGGCGGCTGATCCGCAGGTATTCATGCGCCGCGCCATCAATGCCGACTGACCCGGCGCGGTGCCCGTTATAGGCGATAAGTATTGTTCTTCACGCCGCGATATATGTATAAAATTCGCAGCCCTCACGGGGTTGACAGCAATCCGGGGCACTCGATTACTCTATGCTGGACAATGTGAAGAATGCGGTGCCGTCCCCAATGACAATCTACACTCGAAAAAACACTCTGAGCATTAGGAGCCACAAATGAGCAGGAATGGCGATATAGAGGCAACCTTGGTTGAATTCCTCCGAGAGCGCGCTGAGAAGTTCGGTGACCGAGATGCGCTGCTATTCAAGCCCGGATTTCGCTACCAGCGCTGGTCCTACAACGATGTCTGGAATGGCTCCGAGCGTATCGCCGCGCTGCTGCAGGCACGCGGCCTGTCCAAGGGCGACCGCGTCATAATCTGGGGGCCGAACTGTCCTCAATGGGTCATCTGCCTGTTTGGATGCTTGCGCGCCGGCGTTATTGTGGTGCCGCTAGACGTACGCAGTCCGCGCGAATTCGTGGAGAATGTCACTTCCAGGGTTGATGCCAAGCTCTCTTTTGTTTCCCGGGCGACGCCAAGCTACCATGCGGAACTCGGCGTTCCGGAGATAGACTTCGAGGATCTGGAAGCGTTGTCAGAGGACCTGCCCTCACCGGCTCACGTTGACATTGAACCGGACGACCTTGCAGAGGTGATGTTTACTTCCGGAACTACGGGCGATCCAAAGGGTGTAATGCTGACGCATCGCAACATTACCGCGAACATAAGCTCCGTCGTCCAGGTAGCTCCCGGCAAGGAATCCGACCGCCTGATGTCTATTCTGCCCCTCAGCCATATGCTGGAGCAGATGGGAGGTCTATTCGTACCTATGAACGCCGGGGCAAACATCACCTACCCGATAGCGCGCCAGGCAACGGTTCTATTCAGGACGATGCAGGAGCGCCGCGTCACGATGATGGTGCTCGTGCCTCAACTCCTTGACCTGTTCATGAAAGGAATAGAACGGGAGGTACGGAGGCAGGGAAAAGAGGCACTCTGGGCAAGGCTGTTGAAGGTCGCCGCAGGCGCTCCGTTCCCTCTGCGGCGGGTCCTTTTCAGACGAGTGCACAAGACATTCGGAGGACGGCTCGCCTTCATTTTCGCCGGAGGCGCTCCGCTGCCCGGGGATCTCGGCGTCAAGTGGAACCTCCTCGGCATTAACGTCATCCAGGGCTATGGCGCAACCGAGACGTCCCCCGTAATCACCTGTCATCTGCAATCGAAGCCACGCCACGATTCCCCCGGTCCTCCGGTGCCCGGTGTGGAAGTGAAGATCGCACCTGACGGCGAAGTGCTCGTCCGAGGCGAAAACGTTACTCCGGGCTACTGGAACGCGCCGGACGCAACAGCCGCCGCCTTCCAGGACGAATGGTACAAGACGGGTGATCAGGGAGAATTCGACAGCGACGGCAACCTTCACCTTAAGGGGCGAAAGAAGGACATGATTGTCCTCGGCAGCGGCCTTAACGTCTATCCTGAGGATATCGAAGCCATGTTGGTCAGGCACGATGCCGTTGATGACGCCGCTGTCGTCGGTCTGCCAGGCTCGACCGGCCCGGAGGTGCATGCTGCGCTGCTGGTACGGGACATCGCGCTGGTATCTGATGCCGTATCTTGGGCAAATAATCGGCTGGCAGAACATCAGCGTGTGCGCGGATTTACAGTCTGGAAAGAGGAAGACTTTCCTCGCACTCATACCCTCAAAGTCAAGAAGAACCTCCTCACGGAAATACTGCTCAACGATGCTGAGGCGACGTCTGACTTGCCGGCGCGTCAGCCAGCGATTTCAGAAGAGGTGACGCTGGAGCAATTGGTCGCCGAGATTGCCGAGATGCCTGTCGCCCAGATTACCGCGGACAAGACACTCGACGGTGACCTGGACATGGACTCTCTCAAGCGCGTGGAACTCCTGTCAGCCATTGAAGAGCAGTTCGGGGTTTATTTGGATGAGTCCGTCATCGAGCGCGGCACTACCATCGACTACCTGGCAAGAATGGTCGATCAGGGACCACGGAGCGTAGAGCGGAGAAAGTTCGTACGATGGGGTATGAGCTGGTGGTGCAGACCCCTTAGGGGCGCCATCCAACGAGCAGCCATATTTCCTGTTCTCAGGCTGCTGTATAAGTTTAGTGTAGTGGGGGCTTCGGAAATAGAGGGCATGAAGGGTCCGATACTTTTCGCCGCGAACCACTGCCTGCGACTTGACAACGGCCTCCTCATCAAGGCAATGCCACTGCGTCATCGCAGGCGACTTGCCATCGCGGCGTGGGAGGAATTATGGCGTAATCCTGCATATCGCATTACACACCCGCTCATCGGAAACGGCTTTCCCTTCTCAAAAGAAGGTGCGGTTCGAGCGAGCCTGGACAATATGGGCCGAATTCTTGACGACGGCTGGTCCGTGCTAATCTACCCTGAGGGGGAGCTCACCGTCGGAGGCCCAATGCAGTCCTTCAGGGGAGGAACTGGGCTGGTGGCGGTAGAATCAGGCATACCTGTCGTTCCCGTGAAGTTGGACATATTGAAACTCGGATCACCCAGTGATTTTCCGGTACTTGGTAGAGGAGAAGTTGAGGTACGTTTCGGCTCTCCTATCACCTTTTCGCGGGCCACATCTTACGAAGACGCCACAGACAGAATAGAGCAGGCGGTGAGGTCGCTCTAGCTTTTATTGGCATCGGATCTGATGGAGAAGGCTCGACAGTCATTCTTGCCCCTGATTCTCTCCTGATGCCATTCGGTAGCCGACTCGAGGCTCGGTGAAGATGTAAGTGGGGTTATCGGTCTCGTCCTCCAGCCTGCGGCGCAGCGTGCTTATGACGGTACGAATCGGCCGCACGTCCCCGTCCTCGTCCACTCCCCATACCCGCCTCAGCAGATGCGCGTATGGCAACACACGGCCCGCGTTGAGCGACAACTCGACAAGTGTGCGGTACTCGATATAGGTCAGCCGCACCTGCTGGCACCCAAGGGTCACCCGGCGCTCAGCGTAGTCGATGGTCAGGTCCCCTAACACGTAGGGCAACATCGGCTCCGGCGTCATCTTTCGCCGCAATGCCGCCCTGATCCTTGCCGCGAGCTCTGTCGGAGAGAAGGGCTTGACAACATAATCGGCGGCTCCCTGGTCGAATGCCCTTGCCACAAGTTGGTCCTGCCCATAAGCCGACAGGAAGATGACCGGAATGTCGTACGCCTCCTGTATCTCCCGCATCATCTCGATCCCGTCGACGCCGGGCAGCACAAGGTCGAGCAGCACAAGATCGGGCCTCGACTCCTCGACCAACCGCAGCACCTCCCTCGCGTTTCCCGTAGCGACCGTCAGGTAGCCTGCGTTCGACAGCGTCTCTCTGACGTACCTGAGGGCTTGGGGGTCGTCGTCAACTGCGAGTACGCAGATCCTTTCCTCCGTTCTCTTCTGTCGCGAGGAGCGAGTTGCAGGAGCGACGGGAGATATGAACCCGGCTTCCTCGACCACTGGGACAGTGAATGTGAAGCGTGCTCCCAGCCCCGGCCCGTCACTCTCTGCCCAGATTCGGCCCCCATGTGCCTCCACGATCCCCTTGCAGATGGCGAGGCCTAGGCCGGTGTCGCCTCTGTCCTCGCCCTGGCGCTGCGAAAATTTCCGGAAAAGGTGCGGCAGGCTGTCCGCCGGTATGCCTCTACCCTTGTCAGACACGGAGACGGCAACGTGAACCCCATCCCGCGTTGCGCTCACCTCAATGGGCGACGACTCCGGCGAGTGTCGGGCCGCGTTGGCGAGCAGGTTACCCAATATCTGCACCATTCGGGGCCTGTCTGCCATGACCCAGGGTAGCTCTGGGGCAAGTTCGACGCGCATGGTGTGCTTGCCGCCGCTGCTCAAGAAGGAGTGCCTCGCCTCGTTCACCACCACCGCCACATCGTTGGGTTCGGGATAGACAGATAGCGCTCCCGTCTCAATGTGAGCCACGTCGAGAAGGTCGCTTATCAGCATACGCATGCGCTCGGACTGAGCGTCTATAATCCGGTAAAGATGGTCTATCTCGGTAGGGTTCAGCCCGGCGCCAGGATCCAGCAGAGTAGCGACAGATCCTTTGATCGAAGTCAGCGGAGTGCGCAACTCGTGGCTCACCATCGCCAGAAACTCCGCCCGCAGACGCTCTGTCTCCTGCAACGGGGTCAAGTCTTGCATCGTGACCACCACAGACTCCACGTCGCCGCCATGCGCGCGGATGGGGGTTACATTCAGCAGGATAGCAACCGACCTGCCATCCGGTACCGCGATGACCACCTCCTCAGCGCGTATGGTCTCGGCGTCGCTGAGAGTCTCTACCAGGGGAAACTCCTGAAGGGACACCTCTCTCCCGTCGGCACGCCGGACGGTCAGAACCCCGATTATCTCTTCAAGGGGACGGCCCGGGTCTATGAGGTCCTCAACAATCCTGACCGCCTCCCTGTTGAATGAAACCAGCCCTCCGGTCTGGGCATCGAAGACCACCACCCCTATTGGAGAAGTTTCTATCAGAGTCTCAAGGTGAGACCTGGCTTGCAACTCGTCGCGGTAGCGACTGGCGTTCGCGATAACCAGCGCCGCCTGGGAGGCGAACATCACCAGAGTCTCCTCGTCTTCGCTGCAGAACTCTTGCCCTCCTTTATCCCTGGCTAGGAATATGTTGCCCACACGCTGGCTCCCGCGCCGTATGGGAGCACCCAGAAACGCGCCCACTGACGAGGAACGCAGTTCCGGCAACCCCTGTTCGCGCAGGTGGCAAATGAAGTCCGGCACTCTCAGCGGATCTTCGATCCGTCCCAGATAGTCGAGAAAGCGTATTGCATCTGGCATGCTCCACATCCCATTCGCCTCTTCGACACTCAGTCCTGACGACAGGAAGTCTTCTATCATGCCAGTGTCATCGAGGAGGACGATTGCCCCGTAACGACCTTCTGTTAGTTCCCGCGCGGAGTCCAGCACCTCCTGCAACACCGTGTCCATGTCCAGACTCTCGCTAATCCGCAGGCTGGCGTCCCTCAGGCGGGACAGACGGTCACGCAGCGCCTTGATGTCCAGGTCACGCCGGTCTTTTTTCGTCACATTTCCACCTCTCTTCGGAACACGGAAGCACTTCCGTCTCGCCCTCGGGGGCCGGGACAAACGACAGGAATCTGCGTCTTCGGGGGCGATTGCATCGGAATAACAATATCATATAAAAACTTATGGAAACGCATTAATCATTATTGCAATCATGTCCCAGACATCCGGCAGACATCCGTCTTGCCGTTTGAGTGCAGGATTTCGTGCGAACCTCATATGATAACAGGACAGTCAAAGAGAGCGCATTCAACGCCATTAATTTGTAACGCAGATGCCTCGTAATTTGCAATGAGTATTGCCCCGTAGAGTGGTATAAGAGAGACGGTGGACTGGAAGAGCCGAAGCATTTTCAGAATCTTCCCGGTCCTCCGAATGACATGCCGTATAAATACCCTTAGCGGCTTCCTTTATGTCAGGGCAGTGTCCCATGCAGCCTGCCATCGAAGTAGCAGCTGCTACTTGTGGTTCCATCTGAGCAGACTGTGTCATCGAAGATGGCTTTATTGGCGTTGAGGACACCTGAGAAGTTCGCGCCCGTGAGGTTCGCTCCGCCAAATCTAGCGTCTTCGATGTTCGCGCCCTGGAAGCTGGCGCTAGTCAAGTCTGACTCGCTGAAGTTCGCATCGCTGACATCTGCGTTGTTGAAACGCGCTCCCTGTGCGACGGCGTCTTTCATCTCAGATTCGTTCAGGTTAGCGTTGACAAATATAGTGCCGTTTAATTCGGTCTTGTTGAACTTAACCTCGTCCAGGCGCGCGTCTGAGAAATCGACTCCATTCAGGACTGCCTTGTTGAAGCTCGCATTTCTCAGGTCCGCCCCTCTGAAGTCGGGATTGCTGTCAAACGCCGTGTCACTGAAGTCGGCAGAGGCGAGATTCGCCCCTTGCAGATTCGCGCTATCCAAGGTTGCGTCGTCTAGGTTAGCCCCTCTGAAGTTCGCCTTCACAAGAACAACGCCCGTTAAATCGGCGCGATAGAGATTTGCCTCAGTGAAGTCGGTGGATTCGAGGTTTGCGCCAACCAGTGAGCTATGGGAAAGGTCCGCATCCACGAAGGTTACTCCTGCCAACCCTACCGCGTTCGGAAATACAGCCCTTTGAAGCTTCGCGTTATTGAAGGACTCTATCGCGCTAATCGTGGTCGAGCTGAGATTGACGCGGGTGAGAACGATGCCTTCCACCGACGCGCCGGTTAAGTCAGCGTCTGCCAGAACCGCGCCCGTGAAGTCCGCATTCGTCAAGTTCGCGCCGGTGAGATTTGCGCCCGTGAGCACGGCGTCTTTGAGGTCTGTACCGGCGAGGTTCGCATATCTGAGATCGACGCCCGTCAGGTCGTAGCCGCGCAGGTCATTTCCCCTCAAGTCGCACCTGTTTAGGTTAGACCCCGGTATATCCGGTCTGCACGGCATCGGAGTATGCGTGGGTGTGGGCAGGGGCGTGTGTGTCGCCGTTGGAATCAGTGTAGGCGTATGAGTTGGAAGGGGAGTTGGCGTACTGGTAGGCACAGGCGTATGAGTAGCAGTAGGCGATGGCGTATGCGTCGCCGTAGATGTCGGGGAAGGAGTGAAGGTTGGCAACGGTGTGGGCGTTTCCGTGGGCGCTGGAGTATGAGTTAGAGTGCTGCTGGTCGGTATGGGGATGTTCGTGGGAACGACTGCGGCAGCGAGGGGCATGTCCGGTGGTTCGGGCGAATGGGTAGGCGTGGGCGACGGCTCGGACGCGGCAAATGAGACAGTCGTATCGATTATTATGAACTCTTCATCCTGATTCACATCCATTCTCAATACTCTGTGATTTTCGCTTATCCAAGCCTCCATTGCACTCCGTCCCTCACCGGCGCTTCGCGCGTTCGTGAACATCCCCACATACAAGAGGTCAAGCGTGTTGTTTTCGGAGCTTGCGGACCAGACCAGAGCATAATTCAAGCAATTGTGCGCGACGCAGCCATCGGTACTCGTCCACGCTCGGACGACTTGATCCGCCTCGCCCAGCGCGCGCGTTATCGAAGCATTCAGCCTCAATTCGCTCCCGCCTTCCTTCACCGTTCCAAGAATGAGTTTCACCAGCGCTTCATCGCCGATTATGATGTACCCATCCTCCAGAACAGCCACGGCATCAACATTATGCTGATACTTCGCGTCATCTACACACGCTTGCGCGGATGCCCACAGTTCGGAGCCTTGATACAGGACCTTTGCAAACCCGCGGGCATTGAGCCTGTCCGAGACATCGCTACGCGAGAACTTGCCTGAGACGATGGTCAAGGTGCCGCCGGGAACATGCGGGTGAGCCAAAATGTCCACTTCATCTATTGATACCCCTACATCGTTCAGACAGTTCCTATAATCGCCTGTAACTTCATGCGCGTAACCTTCCGGTAGGTTTTTCGCAACGAAAATCTTTTTGAAGGCGAGCATATCCAAATTGTCGAAATCTGACGGCACAAGGTTGAGCGCGGATATGTCGGTAGGGCTTGACGCGATTGGCGCGAGAATCGGTGTGCTTGTAGGTTCAGGGGTATAGGTAGGCGCAGGCGTAGGCGTGGGAATCAGCGAAATCAACCCTGCCTCAACTGTATTCCGTGCCTGTTCTATAACCAATGTCATTAAGATTATCGGTATAGTCAATACAATCCACATTACGCTCACCAGAAGTACCCTTAGCCATAAAGGTCTTCTGTTGCCGGGCGTTCCCCACAGAAAAGCGACTGCCGCAGCGCCAAATGAACCCAGATGTGAGGGCAGAAGCTGATGCAGAAGAGAACTTACACGTCCCCGCCAAAACATAGTTACGAATAGTAAGCCAGCTAACGCTAAGTAAAGGGGGATTTCTGCGATGAATGAAAGATTATCGTCTCCGAAAAACAGTTGTATCGCCAACCACCCCATGCCTAACAACATCACCCAAGGGGGAATCCCTGCAGCGCGCGAACCCGGAAGCTGAGGCCCGCCGCCTGTAGCTGGCGGCGGCGCAGGCGGCATAGGGGGCGGCAGTGCGGGAGCCGTAGGCGGCGGCGTGGGTGGTGGTGGTTGAGCTGCCTGCATCGGCGGGACGAATATTTGCGCGCCCGGATGGTCCGGGAACGACTCTATGCCGATATTCGCCGTTCGCTCGCACCATGTACACGCCGCGCTCCCTGAAGCGGACGCCTGCTTGTCGAAGTACCAGTGGCTGGCGTTTCGGGCGCACTGCCTGAGCGTCCGCATCGCCTCGTCCAGCGCGTCAACCCAGTCTCTCGGCGCGGGGCGAGACTGCGGGTCCGTATGGCCATCGTCGAAGCACTTGCGGAAGAGCACCCGAATGTCTTCGTGCAGCGTATCCCATTCCACGGCAGTCGGCATGGGATTCAGCGGGACGCTTCTGCTCGCAGTGTGCAGGAAGTAGCCGCGCGAGATGCAAGTCTCTACCTGCGGTTTCTCGCCCGCGCCGGTGTATATACCTCTGAACGGGTGCGTGCCCTCCATTAGAAGCTGGTATATGACTACCGCCAGCGCGAAGTTGTCGTGGTGTACGTTTCTGTCCACCTGAGCGAAACTCACGCCTTGCAGCTCGGGCGGGGTATATTCCGGCTTGCCCACCACACAGCGATATATCGTGGGCGGTGTCGTGCGGCTATCGGTTACCTGGAACGAATCAGCGTCTATCAGCGTTACATGCTCATCCTCGGTGATGTAGGCGTTGGATTCGTTGATGTCGCCTACGAGATAGGTGTAGTTAATGCCGTGCAGTCTGTCAAGGGCGACGGCGAGGCTTTTGGCGACAGAGCACAGGTTCGCGTAATTGATGTGCGGCGCGTGTCTGCGCCTCAACGCGGGGTTGTAGTACTCGAAAAGGCTGTGCGTCTTTTCGACTTTCGGCATCAGGAAGCCGATGACTTCGCTCGCCGTATCATAGACGAGCTGCCGGGGCCATGCGACGAACAGGTGTCCCGTTAGGTCGTCCTCGGTGCGCGGCGGATAGTTTATCATCACATCGAGTTTGTTGATGACCGCATCCGTGCGCCTGTCGGAATGGTATATCTTCGCCACGAGGTCGGGATGGCTTCCGAGGCTGTAAACCGCGCCCTCGCCGCCGCTCCCCAGCACATCCGATTGCGACAGCGTGATTCGGTTCGTCGCGCTGCTCCAAACGGATATGTTGCCTTGATTAACCATCCTTGCCGTCTTCCTAACGCGCCGCCATCACCCCCGAACCGCGAGCAACAGCGTCAAGTCGTCGTCCGCGCGGGCGGCTACCCTGGGCGATGACAGGAAGGCTGCGAGACTGTTCCCGGCAGCATCCGTATCTTCCTGTTTTTCCGCCCAGCCAAAGAGTGGGTCGAAGAAGGGCGCATGCGGCGCGTTGCCGGAGGTCGCGTTCAGAGCGATGGATTGTATGCCGTCGGTGAACATCGCCAAACGGCTGATGCCGCCGTACTGCATACTCGTATCGAGAGAGTCTTGCCAGTTGTCGGATGTGATGAAGTTGGTGGCGTTCGCATACTCGCCGCGCTGCGGGGCACTGAACAGGGTGTAGCCGCCACTGTCGTCCTCGGATATGCCCGCGCCGGTCGTTATCATAGCGCCGTCGCCTATCTGCGCCGCGCCGGTGATTTCGGGAGCGCAGATTGCGACTATCAGGGTGGTGGCGAAGTCCCTGAGAGGTCTCTTCTGCCTATGGGATTCGGCTTCCAGTTCCTTCCTTGCGGCGCGGACGGATTCTCGGAGGATTTCTTCTAGCACGCCTTCGTAGAGGGGATGCACATGATAGTGCAACAGTCCGGTTGCCCTTTTGGTCGCGGCGCAAGCGGCGATGCGCGAGCCGTCGGCAGAAAGTTCGGCGGACCCCGCGCCGTCGGCTACGGCGGCTACCAGAAAGCCGGCGGGCACGTTTTTGCCCACGCTTGTACTGTCCTGGCAGGGCTGCCCTGTCTTCGCGTGGCTCGTGCCTTGCACGGACGCGCGTATAACGCGCCAACGAGACGCGGAATTGACGACATCCATTATATCGCCGCCCAGTCCTGCAAGCCGTCGGTGTCGAGCGTAATCTCGTCGTCTGTGCGCGACCGCGAAACGCGCGACATAGACTGCGACAGCCAGACGAACATGCTGGAGAACTCCAGCCCTTTCAGCATAAGAGGACGGCGCGGGCTTATATCGGTGAGCAAGTCCATGTTCGCGCCCTCAACACCTACGGAGAAGGCGGCGACCCTCTTCTCGCTCTCCGCATCATGCAGCCTTTGGGACGCCGTGCTCACCACTTCCTGCGATTCGGACGGCGCGCCATCAGTCAGAAGGAACAGCCAGGGGCGATAGTAATCGATGCCGTTGTCCCTGTACATCTGCTTGCGCTCTTCGATCTTGTCCAGCGCGAGATTAATGCCCGCGCCCATCATCGTCGCGCCGTTCGCCACCAGCGTGGGAGGCTGAAATTGGTCGGCGGTAACGAATTCCTGAACCATCTCCGCAGTGCTGCCGAAGGTAACGATGGCGACTTCGGTCCGCAGCGAAGCGAGTTGGTCTGCCTTAAGTTCCTGCGCGAAAGTGGCAATGCCGCTATTCAGCTCATTCATCGGCGGTCCGTACATAGATGAGGATACATCCACGAGCAGCACGCAAGGACATCGGGGTTCGGGGTTTTCGGCGAACTGTATTTCGTCAGGTATGAGTTCGGTGGTCATCTTTTCCTCCTTGCTTGCGCCGGATTATCTATCTGCGCCGAGTCTGTCAAATCGCCGCCCAGTCTTTCAGCCCGTCGGTGTCCAGCGTTATCTCGTCGTCGGTGCGGGAGCGGGACACGCGCGACATGGAATGAGACAGCCAGACGAACATGCTGGAGAACGCCAGCCCTTTGAGCATTAGGGGGCGGCGCGGGCTTATCCGGGCGAGCACATCCATATCCGCGCCCTCGACTCCCACCGAAAACGCCGCGACCTTCTTCTGACTGTCGGCTTCCTTCAGCCTCCTTGCAATGTGGTCAACGACTTCTTGAGGTTCGGTAGGCTCTCCGTCCGTTATCAGAAATAGCCAGGGGCGATAGTAGTCTATGCCGCTGTCCCTGTAAGTCTGCTTGCGCTTTTCTATCTCGTCGAGCGCGAGGCTGATGCCTTCGCTCGTATTCGTGCCGCCGAGCAGCCTGAACGGGGCCCTATAGCAATACAGGCCGTCCTCCGACATGTAGTCCGGCTTCTGCTCATTCGTTCCGTCTCCAAATGAGAGGGGGTTAGGATAGCATTGGTCCTCGGTTATCATGACGCCTTCATCCACATTCAGAGGCTGAGGCTCGAACCTATCGGCGGTAACGAATTCCTGCGCCATCTCCGCGCTGCCGGCAAAGGTAATGATAGCCACTTCTGTCCGCAGCGAGGCGAGCGAGTCGGATTTCAGCTCTTGCGCGAAAGTGGCGATGCCGTTATTCAGCTGCTCCATCTTGTTCCCAAGCATAGAATTGGAAACATCCACGAGCAGCACGCAAGGACATCGCGGCTCCGGATTTTCGGCGAACCGAATTTCGTCGGGTATGAGTTCGATGGTCATGCATTCCCCGCTTTTCATACAGTATGCAGAACATTATACACCTGCAGATACACCTATAGCCTCGCTAGTTACACAGAATTGTTCTCAGTCCTGTCTACTCGCACTGTGGGGCGAGACGGCGACATACAGCAGAAACTCTCGGACCCAACTGCCAGATGTTGAAAGCTATTGCCAAAGCCGCTACCAGGAGAACAGTGCTTACGAAGAATTCATGGGCAATAAAACGGTCTCCATGATTGTTTCCAGCAGCAGGAAAAGTGCAAGGAAGCCAAGCCCGATGAGCAGCCCCCGGAGAAAGTTGTCCCTCGATCTCTTTTCGCCCCGGCTCTCCAGGCGACTATATAACTCGCTCGCGGGCAGATCGACGTACCTGCCGCATGAGCAATCGCGTCTGCTTTGCCTGTAACACGCAGCCTCATCTAACACAATTCAAGGTCAATTGCCTGACAATTGGGTCTGTGGCATTATACGGCAAAGCCACCGTGCAGCGTCGGCTTTGCCTGCCCCTGCCGGTGCTTCGGCAGCCGGTTGAGCACGTTGATCACCTTGTGGTTCCAGCGCCTCTGCTTCCATTACATCTGATCGACTTAACAGCGCCGAGACGTCCCCCGAATGTGGATGTGTAATAAGGGGGATTGAACCCAATGGATACTTCCCATAGAATCGCATAAAGCATAAAGGAGGTTGAGACATGGGAACAATATCTGTGAACCGGCTAGCGGGGCTGTCCCTCATATTCGGCCCGATAATCGCCTTCGTCTTCTTTCTCATAGAGCCGGGCGGACTATTGATAGATAGTGCCGCCGTGTCAGACGCTATTGGCTCAATAACGGCCAAGAGCGCCAACGCCGCGCTGACCAACATAACCAACATCGCGATAATCCTTGGCCTGACCCTAATCCTCTCAGGCCTCTATGCTCTAATGCGGAACGTAACCTTGCAAGGCAACGGCAAGGCATTCGTCCAAATGGGCTTCTTCGTGATATTCGTCGGCCTGACCGGCTGGATTCTATCCAGCGGCATGGACTTCATTCTGGCCGATGCCCAAACCGGTGACCGGATCAGGGAAAGCGTTCCCGTCTACTACGTCGGCTCCGCTTTCCTCTACGCCGGTGGGATTGCGCTCGGGTTTGGCGGCTTCATATTCGCGCTGGGACTATCCACGAGAGAGGACTTCAACCGGATAATTTCCCTGTTGGCCGCTCTTGTCAGCCTGGCAGTAATGGTTTTCTTCGTGCTAGCCGTACTCAGCAATGCCGGCCATGATACCTTCATCACCCTGGCCCGGGGCTGCTACGTGCTACTGGTTATCTGGTATGGATATCTGGGCTTCGGACTGATGAACCGACCAGATCCCGACCTGTGGCAATAGACAGAGTCCAGGACTTGTTGGATGCCGTCCTAAGGTCAGGGGACGGTGGCTTCACACGAGCCGATGCTAAAGCGAAGCCTGGGGACAGGGCAACTCCGGCGGCTCAAGTCCAGTGCGTACCTGTGTAATGAGGCGGCGTCACAAGATGGGAGACGCCGCCGGCAGCCCGGAATACATCCTTTCCGACGGGCTGTGTAAGACTGAATTGTGCCAGTGGCGGGCTTACCCCCACAAGAGGTCAGCGGCGGACGAAGAGGTGACGCACGACTTCGCCAGAGTTACTGAACTGTCCCCATCTACCCCTCCCCCTTCGGCATTCGGAAGCCGATGCGGGACTCGGTGAAGATGTAGGTGGGGTTGCCGGCATCGTCGCCCAGCTTGCGGCGGAGCTTGCTTATCATGGTGTGCATCGGCCGCACATTGCCGTCGCTCCTATTCATCCAGACACGTTCTAACAGGTGATCGTAGGTCAGCACCCTTCCGGCGTGGGACGACAGCTCCACCAGCATCCGGTACTCCGTCGGGGTCAACCCCACTCGACGGCCGGCCACGGTCACCATGTGCTGGTCGTAGTCGATGGTCAGGTCGCCCAGAACGTATGGCTCCGACGGCTCGACGGTCTCCCGCCTGCGCAGAGCAGCCCTGATCCTAGCGGAAAGCTCGGTGGGAGAGAACGGCTTGACCACGTAATCGACCGCCCCCATCTCGAATGCCCTGGCGACGACTTCGTCCCGCCCGTATGCGGACAGGAATATGACCGGCACATCCGCCACATCCAGGATGTCCCTCATCAGCTCTATCCCGTCAATATACGGAAGCATCAGGTCCAGCAGCACCAGATCGGGCATCTCATCCTCCACGAGACGGACCGCCTCCTCCGGGTCTCCGGTCACCACCGGCGCATAGACTGACACGGTGAGGGTATCGCGGATGTATCGCAGGTCGTTGGGATCGTCGTCCACCACGAGCACCCGGACCCGTTCCCCTGAGTCCGGCCCGCCTTCCCGCGACCCGGCTGAGACTTGCCGGAGTGCGCCTGCCATGCCGCGCGCCGACTCCTCCACCGTCGGCAGAGTGAAGGTAAAGCGCGCGCCCAGTCCCGCGGTCCGTCGCTCTCAGCCCAGATGCGGCCCCGTGCGCCTCCACAATACCCTTGCAGATGGCAAGTCCCAGTCCCGTGTCTCCTCCCCCTTCGTCGAACTGCGTCCCTGAGAACTTGCGGAACAGGTGGGGCAGGCGGGCTGCCGCGCTTCCTGTTCGCTGACGCCGGAGAAGAAGACATCCTGGAGTCCGAGCGAGTCGTCCACGAGGGTTATCGCGCCGTAGCGAGCGCCGGTGAGAAAGCGGGCGGAGTCGAGCACGCCTTGGAGCACGGTGTTGAAGTCGAAGTCTTCGGTGATGCGCAGGCTTGCGCTGCTCAGGCGCGATAGGCGCTCTTCCAGCTCTTGTATCCGCAGGTCTCGCTCGTCGGGTTATGCCATCTCGTCACCTCTATACATCTATGGTAATCTATGGTAATCGGCGTCAGCGAGGTCAATTATGCCGCATTCTGCGGATAGTTACAGGAAGTTATGAAAATTTGTCCGTGCGGTTATGCAACGGAAACACCTTTGCCGCCTTGTTTGTTGTACACTATTTCCCTCGCCAGCGGGCGATACGAATTTGTCTCTCGAATGGACCCGGACCGGCCACATTCATGCATGACGCCGGCGGCGAATGCTTCAGAGCAGAGTTAGAAGACGATGAATAGCAGCAGACTTCCATTTCATCCATTCCTGCCCCTGACCTTTGAAAATCGTGTAAGGGCTGTTACGGGAGCGCATGAACAGCGGGGCAGGCGATTCCGTCCCGGCGGCACCGGGCCAGAGGGGACCATCAGAGAATAGTCAGCGGCTTTCAACCACGTTAATCGGCAGCAAGTGGCTGAAAGGAATACATATGTTGAAGCTCGGAGATACTTCGCCCGATTTCACGGGACCCAAGGTGTTAGGGGGCGAATTTACCCTCTCGGACTACCGGGGACAAACGTCGTTCTCTACTTTTTTGTAAAGGCTTTCACCTGGGGATGAACCATGCAGACAAGGGAGTTCGTGAAACTCCAGGATCAGTTCGAATTGACCGATACCTTAATCGTTGGCATCAGCACTGACAGCGTAGAGCGCTTGCAGATATTCGGAGAGACTCACAGTGTCAAGTTTCCGCTGATCAGCGATTCGGGAGGCAGCATCGCTCGATTGTATGACGTGAGGCGATGGTTCGGACTGGGTACATCGAGAGTGACATATCTGATAGACAAGGATGGCTTGATCCGGGACGTTCATCATGACGAGGTATTTGCCGCTGGGCACGCACACAGAGCGTTGACACGGCTGCAAGACAGCCCAGACTCGGACTGATGGCGACGAATAGCCAACGATGCTTGAGGTAACGAAGCTATGAGACTTAACACTTTAGCGAGAATATGCATGCTGGCGATGGCTGTCGCCATATTCACTGCACTCTCATTGATACCATCTCCCCAAGTCAGTGCGGACGGAAACGGTACCGGGAGTGCCACAGTCTTGGTCCTTAACCTTAATGACGGCGATGTCGGTTCTGACATTACGACCATTACGGCAACTTGGACCGACAGCCAGGAGTGCAGCGCCGGCTACAACGTGTATTTGGACGGCGTGGAGATTAGCTCGATCGGCTTGCCAGAAGGGACAACTGTTGACGATTCCGGGCGCATCCACTTGGAGTCCGCGGCATCATCAGCCACTCAGGTCACTGCCTCGTTCGCTGCTCTCTTCGCGGCTTCAGGCGCTTCGGCTCTGACCGTTTCCGTGTACTGCGGAAACGACGATGGCTCGGGGCGCGCGGTTGCCGCAGTGGATAATGTCGAAGTGGACGCGGAAACCCGCAGGCCGGTGCAGGGCGCATACTCCAGCGCGCAGACGGTGACAGGGCTTCAAGGCGTCGGCATTTCAGGCGCGATTAGCGGCTCCGGTTTAGTAGTCACCGACCGAAAGGGAAACATCTTCCAAGATCCCAGTCTTGACGACCCGGATTACACCAGACTCTTCGACGCAACGGGCACTCGCAGCTTAGTCCCCATGTCCGACGATGGGGATACTCACAGCTCCATCTCTACAACCATCGCCAACAATGGCGCCACAGGTTCGACATTTACCATAAGCTGGGTTGATGCCGAGACATGCGCCGGCAACTACAATCTGTACCTGGACAACATCGACTCCAATGGCGTCGGCCTGCCGACGGGCGCCACTCAGGACTCGGACGGTCGCGTCCACCTCGGTGCTGTTGCCGCGACCACGGATCCCCTTCAGAAAGTCTCCACATTCTCCACGGTTAAGGCGGTTTCGGACGGCGACCACTTGGCGCTCAAGATATACTGCGGCGACGACGACACGGGCAGCAAGGTAGAAAGCGACGAGCTCCCCGTTGACTCGACCTCGCTCAGGCCCGTTGCCGGAACCTATTCCAGCGCGCCCGGAATCACTGAGTTTCAGATCAACGGAACTGCCCAAAGCGACTTTGATCCATACAAGACGCAAGAGGAGTACGATTACACATGGAACGCCGGAGATGCTGACGTAGCAACGATCAAGGCGGTGCTGAAAGACGGATATTCTGCTACTTACCATGGCTCGACGAAGACTGTGTATTCCATCACCGTTAACGGCGTGGAAATTGCCAAGTTCGCCACATGGTCCTTAAACGACACAGTGACCGTCACCGACGACGACGACATGGAGGACGACTTCCAGTTCCGGTTTGACGACAATGATCCCAACGGCACCGATATGTTCTGGTTGACTGTTAGTCGTGGAGACTATCACACCGGTCACCAGTACGAATTCTTCGTTATTCGCAAGGCAGCCGTAACCGGTACTGCGACGCTGGACTATGCGGAGAACGGCACCGACGCCATAGGCACATATTCCATTTCCGACCCTGACAAGGACTATTACTGGCAGTTGGCATCGAGAACCGGGGAAGACGAAGAAGACGACAAGGACGACTTCTCCATAACGAATAACGATGACGGAAATGGCGTGCTCTCTTTTGCCTCCTCGCCGGACTACGAAGCGCCCACGGACAGCAGCTCGCCGGCCAACAACGTCTATCACACAGACGTATTGGGCTGGGAGGTGAATCCGACACTGGGACTCTGGTACGGGAACTACTTCGGTCGCCAGCATGTGCAGGTAACCGTAACGGATGTGGATCCCGAATAGGCGGCAGCGCTAGTTGATGTCGGGCACAAGTATCGCCGCTCTTGAAGCTTCAAGAGCGGCGATTGACTGGATAGACTCCCATTACAGTTCAAATCACAGGAGTTCACCCTGCGAGCGTCCCGATTCTGCTTACCGTAAGTGAATATCCACACATTTGAGAGCCAAGAATGACTAACCGTTGATCTGTTAACTTATCTTTGTGTCGATAGCTGTATCCATATTGTGAAGTTAGGGACGGAGAAAATGAGACCGAAAGCCAGTGTCGTGGCAACCATAGTTATCGGAGCATTTGCCCTCGCAGTATTTGCAGGCATCCTGCCAATGGGATTTCTCCCATTGGAGAACTCAGGAAATGTCGAAGCGAGCAGCCGCGAATTGCGGCTCTTCAATAGGGATAGTGGCGCATCGCCTCAGACCGAAGTCGATCCACTCGAAGCGACCAAAGCCTACGTGAATGACGCCATCGCCTCGTACCGAGAAGACCCTGAAGCGGCATTGGCTTACTATCGATCTGGGGGAAGCATCGTCAACGACCCGCCCGGCCTGTACCTCACTTTGCTGGACGGCGACACCATCAAGGTAAACCCTGTATTCCGTGGCGCTGAGGGATTGGGTATCTCTTGGCGCGAAGACCCTCTGGGGAACAGATATGGAGCAAAGTTGGCAGCCGCTGACGAAGATGGCATCGTAGTGGAATATCTACTTCCGATTTCCAGCCAGGACTACACTTTCCGCAAGAAGACCGCTTGGGCAATTCGCGCTAACGTCCCTGATATCGATAACCCTGGTGAAATGGAAGACCTGGTGTTCTCAGCGGGCTGGCTGGACTTGGAAGGAGAGGTCGAATCCACATTCAATGAAGCGCAGAAAGCCGTCGGAGCCGTCATCGAAGCCAGGGCGCGCATGCAGGTTGAAGTAACAGTCCCAACAGTTGGAACAGCTGTCCCAACATTTAACTATTACAAGTCAACCGACAGCATCGACGGTGAGATTTACGTCTGGTTGGCATTTCCAGACGGTCTAATTACCGCGGACGCTACCATGCCCGAACTGGTGGGACAGAATATAGCCGACGTCTATCCGGATGTTGGCGAGCGTATGCTGGCGGTGCAACCTCAGCAAGCACGTTGGATTACACACATGTGGACGAATCCTCAAACGAATCAAGTGGAAACAAAGCATTCCTACGTGACCAATTTCATCGGCATCTATATCGTCTCCGGCTACTACGGCGAGATGCCACCGCCGGCGCTGCCCGGTCCGTGCTTCATGCCTATTGACGGCGCAGGCACGTACACAGGTGAATGGGACGATACCTGCAAATCCGAGAAAAGACCCGACGACAGCGACAACGGAGGGCAGGCCGGCGAAGACTACTACGCCCGATTCTACACCTTCACGCTGGACGCGGCGGCGAGCGTCACTATAACCCTGACTTCAGATGACGAACCGCCGGTGGATACTTTCCTGTATCTCAGGCACGGAGAAGAAAAGGACGGCGAAGCAGTGGCGGTGAACGATGATATTTCATCGAGCAACCGCAACTCACACATTGAGGACCATCCCCTGGAGCCGGGCACATACACAATCGAAGCGACAACCTATAACGCTGCGGAATTCGGCGAATTCACGCTCATCGTGGACATAGGACCGACTGGCGAACCGCCTGAGCCACCCGCGCCCGATATGAAGTACATATCCATCGGCAGCGGTGCCAACCACGTCTGCGCCATTGCGGACGAAGGCTCGATAATGTGTTGGGGCGACGACAGCGAAGGGCAGGTCTCAGACAGGCCCACGCGCGGGCGTTTCACAGCGATAAGCAGCGGCGACAATCACACCTGCGCGCTGCGTAACGACGGCGCAGTCGTATGCTGGGGCAGTATCGACATTCCCTAGGAGTCAATTCATTGGGCGTCAGATTTCAACGACGCCAAGTCATGGAAAGCCGATGAGAATTCCTTGATGGATGCTGAGTAATCTTGGAACTTCCGAGCAAGGTCGCCTGGGCGATTTTGCTGCGCACCATACGGGAGGCGCAGTCGTACGAGAGGGACGCCTGCATGCACTGGCTGGCTATCAGTGCGGAGGGCGACGACGCGATTGTAGGCGAGTGGGACGTGGACTGCCTCTCGGCAAAAGCAGCGCCCGGAAAGTCAGGTGAGCGGCGCGCGCTTCTACGCATTCACCCTCACTGAGGACGCGACCGTAACGGTCACGCTGACATCCAAGGACGACACATACCTGTACCTTCTTTCGGGCGCGGACAGAGACAGCGATGCGCTTGCCGAAAACGACAACAATGATGGCTGGCAAGCGGCGAGGTCGGAAGGGCAGGAAGAAGCGCTATGGGCACAAGGTGCGCGGTCGCAGCGTGCAGACACTGTAGTGGATTATTGTGGAGAGGGCGTAGGCGGAGCGGGCGCGGGAGAGTAAGTCAATAGAATGGTAAGTAGAAATCACAGAAAGGAAACGCGCACATGGCTGAAGGTGACTTGACGCACTTAGAAGCGTGATTGCTCAGACACGGAGCGTCGAAGGCCGATCTGAATAACCTATTCGATGAATCCATTTTGACGTGGCGTGTAGGAAGTAATGACAAGCTCTCAGATACCTGTGTTTACTCAATGGAGTTCATGTTAAGCGCTGCGCGAAGTACCCAGGCGGCTCTCAGAGTAATTGATTGCATTCAGGTCGCGAATGAGCTAGACACAGATCTCATGGCGGATCTAAAGAGATATGTGGAGGACACTAGCGAAGCTATCAAGAAAGTGGACGATAAGTTAAAGGAAGTCGGAACAAGTCTAGCAGCACTGCTCTTTGAATTACCAGACAAAACCTCGGCAAACGAAGCTTCGTGGAGGAATCTTATTGGTCGCCGTATTATCTTGGCGCATAAACTTCTGACCATTGACGACAGTCAAGTCTACGGAGAAGCGATACGTGATTTCGGTCCTTTGAATGAATTAATTTCTAGCGTGAATTTCGTACCAGTCAAGACAGACTTAGCTTCAGGAAGAGGCTTCTCTCCAATGATACGGGCTCATACCTTGAGGGCACTTTCCCCTTCAGCACCTGGAGAAACGCCAACAATAGGCAGTAGCCTGATCTTCATCCCCGAAGACAAACAGAAGGGATTTGTTGCACTTCGCTACAGAAGGGCTTCCACAGTCTGGAGAGAGGTGGGAATGTGAAAAAGACGACCGTAGCGGCCTGTGGTCAGCGGCCGAAGACCGAAACAGGCAAAGAGAGCGCCTCAAGCCATTCGCTTCGTCTGAGGATGTCAGGGAATTCCTTGCAGCCCATCATAATGACAGTGGGTCAGGCTTGCGTGAGCCCGACCGGGAGGAACACCTCAAGACGCTAGACGAGTCAAAGATGGCAGGGCTTCCGACACATGATTTTCCTCGATACCAATGTGTTCATGTATGCGGTGGGCCGCCTCATTCGCTGCAATCCGAAGCGCAGGACTTCTTTGCCGAATCCGCCGACAATCAGACAATCACTTGAGGCTTTTCACTTCGGCGGAAGTCTTGCAGGAGCTCTTTCACGTCTATGAGGCTACGAGGCGAATGGACACCTTCGCCGTTGCAATGGAACTCGTCCACAAGTCCATTGCTGAGGTGTGGCTGCCGCTGGAAAGAGAGACATTGAGCTGGCTCGGCAGATGTACGTGCAGCATCCTACGCTGAGTGCGCGGGACTTGTGCCACTGGGCAAGCTGCCGTACGCGCGGGATAAGGTGAGTAAAGACCTTCGACCGGGACTTCCTTCAGTTGTCGGTTAGCCCCTGTGGAAGCGGCACTGCCGGGCACTCACTACCTCGTATCATGCCGCGGTTGTCAATCACCCTTGTCCCGAAAGTATCGCAGCCGCCCCCAGGCGTTATACAGCCACCGCTGAATTGCCACGTGGAGCCTTGCTGTCGGGTTGAACTGAAGAACGATGAGTAAGAACAGAAAGATTATCGCCAAGAGTTCCACACTTGGGATACTGCGCCTGATCGCGAAGCATATAAGCACAAATACCAGGTAATAGACTGCCCAAGCGACGTGAATCAATCGGCGGCGTAATGACAGGCCAAGAAATATGCGATCCTGCAAAGGCTCATCCCTCTTTTCTTAAGGTCTTCTTCTTCCTACGCCGATGAGCATTTCGCCGAGTTCAGAACGTTGGTCCTGGCGGCGGACGCTAAAATACTTCCCTATCCTTCTCCAAGAATCACGATGGTAGTCGATTGAGCGTGGTCTTTCAGGAGATTACTCAGGGCACGAAGATAGCTCAGGGATCCCTCCTGCCCTTAGTCCACACAAGTTTACACGCTCATATAGCGTATCATTAGTGCTTCTGATTTGCCATCAGGACCTGCCATTGTCGCTTCGTACATCCATGCAAATCACCACTAGTACAGGCATACATCTGTGCCAACAACCAACACACCCTAAGGAATCCAATAGAACGCTATAAAATTTGATAGTATGACCTTACGCACTCGGACATCTACACAGCATATCAACAGACAGGAGGCGCAGACATGCCTATCGAGAAACTATCTCCCGCGCTCGACGACATTATCGATTCTGATTCGGTCTCTTTGATTGATTCCCAAGGCTACAGTTTCGGAGGTGCGGAAGGTCCTGCTGAAGGCCCGCTCTGGTGGGCTGACCCTGGTGAGAACTACGGTGGCCATCTGCTCTTCAGTGACATCCACAACGACCGGCGCATGCGCTTCACCATTGATGATGGAATAGCCGAGGATGGTCATAAGTCCTTGGGTTCGCTCACCGTTGAAGCCGAGCCTGTCAACCGTCACAACGGACTGACAAGAGACCTGCAGGGACGCCTCATTGCCGCAGAGCACGATGGACGTCGCGTCAGTCGCCTAGAGCACGACGGGTCCACCACTGTGCTCGCCAACCAGTTCCAGGGTCGCCAGCTCAACCGCCCGAACGACGTCGTGGTAAAATCCGACGGCAGCATCTACTTCACCGACCCCTGGACCTTTCGGCGTCCGCGGGAGCAGTGGGAGCAGACCATCTCCGGCGTCTTCCGCCTTTCAGCGGACCTGGGCACTCTGACTCTGCTGGTGAGCGATTTTGTCGTGCCTAACGGCCTGGCCTTCTCGCCCGATGAGAGCATCCTGTATATCAACGACTCCCGCAAGGGCATCATCAGGGCCTTCGATGTGCAGGACGACGGCACGCTGGCTTTGGCATCAGACCGGCTGTTTGCCGACATGCTTTCTGATGCAAGAGAAGGCATACCGGACGGCATGAAGGTGGACACCGAAGGCAATGTCTATTGCGGTGGTTCCGGTGGTATTCACATCCTAAATCCCGGCGGCGATCGTCTGGGCATCGTGGTTCACGGGGAGCCCGCCACCACAAACGTCTGCTTTGGGGACAGCGACTGGAAATCGGTGTTCTTCACCACCCGTGGCAGGATCGGCACCTTTAGGGTCAAGATCCCCGGTGTTCCCGTGCCTGTGAAGTAGTGCGGTGGCGGGTTGTGTACAGATGACAGGTTTGGCAATGGGCGTCGAGATTTATCAGCCCTATCCCGGACTTATGGAAGGGGAATTATACGGCAAAGTAACCATGCGCCGTCCCTCACCTACAATTATACCTCCACGCCTTAACCACGCCAAGGAAGTCTGTGGTATTTTACGAATATCGACCTCAGAGCCGTTAAACTCTGAGGTCAATAAAGCAGGAAAGGACGGAAGGTAACGGACAGCGGACTTAGAAATCGATTTGGGCTTCCTCTTCGTATTCTAAAGTACGCGCCATGACGCGGATTGCGTCTGACAGCGCCAACGCCTCAGAGCGATTGATGTATGCGTAGGTTGATTGGGTGTCGGTTGTGAGTCCTGCCCTTATCAGCAATTCACGCTCGCCGTATCGCCTGACCAATATGCCTCTTTCACTTCCACCTGCTTCACCTCTCAAACCAGTCATTTCAAATGTCGCTTCCATCGGCGTTCTCCTTCGCTTCAACGCCATTCCCTCTCCTTAATCAAAGTCTATCAGCGCAATCTCGCAATTATCATTCCTAACCCAATAGGCGGCTGTGCGTTTTACCCTGAGTCCTTCATCAGTTTTGACGGTGAATTCCACTCTTGCAACATGCTCTTCGTGGTCGCTCCACGGGTCGCCGTAACGTCCCCGCTCCACAAAAACGGAGTGGTATTCACTACCTAATGGGTATATCTCGAACTCAACCATTTTCAAACTTGCAGGGTCATAGCCAAACCATCTGTCACTAATAGGCTGCTGCATTCCGAATTGCAAGTCTGCCTTTGAGAGCTTCTTCAACTCCGACATACAATGCTTGCCCGCTATGCGGTCTTCTTCACTCACCCCTTTAAGAGATATTGTCGGTTTGGGAATAAAAGTCGGAACCAATGAGATACTAGAAGCACTCACTTCAGGCTTAGGAGTGGCTGTCGGTTCAAGGGTTACGGACGGTCTTTGAGTTGAGGCTGATTCGGGAGACTGCGCTTTCGCTGTTTCCGTATCGCCGTCGCCGTTTAACTGTATGGTTAGAATCAACACGCCCGACTCCAACTCATAGGCGATTTCAGCATTCTTGTATGTAGCCTTTACTGGACTGTTGCCGTTCGCCAAATCCTCTCCGCTCCTCACCAACCATTCAGCACCTTCCTCTCCCCACTCTGGCAGAACAAGTTCCATGAAGGCGGAGAGCATTCCAACACTAAGAACAATGGTGTCTTCCGCGCCTAGTATCTTCCCGCCTTCTATGGTGTCAATACGAGCTTCAAACTTCTCTATCTCACCTTTCGATTCCTCTATGCGTAAGGTAGCTGGAAATCTGTTGTCTCCAATTGTTCCTGTAATGACTGCCGTTTCATCGTGAACCGAAATCATTCTGTTGAAGCTGAAGTTCCATGTACCCACTAACTCAATCCTAATGTCATTGAAGGACACGCCTGGACTTTGTTCGGAACTCTCGGCTACTGACTCACCTGCGCTGTCTTCATCAACCTGTTCAGGATTCGCATTATCAGACTCGGAGACGATTTGAGTTGTCGGCTCTGTTGATACGCTGGCAGTTTCTTCATCTTCAACAGGCTCTGCCAAAGCCGCTCCTACACACACCAGAAACAGGAATCCTACCACCATTCCCCAAAGTATCTTCTTGCGCCTGCTCCAACCCTGAATTCACTTTAGATTAGATTACACACACCCTTACCCTGCTCCTCTGATTGCGCCTGTGGCTGTTCTGGCGGCTCCTGAGCGGTCATCCAGGGATGATGTACTTGTGGTTGAGGTTCGGCAGATTGAGCAACTAGCTCTTTGCCGCAGCTTGAGCAGAAATTGGCGTTATCGGGATTCTGCACACCACAATACGTGCAATACACGGATACCTCCCTCGTGGCTAGGATTTCGGCTTCCTCACCACAGGTTGCCAAGGTATCCACGTTCACGCCGCAAGGGAGGCACGAATGCCTTGTCCCATCCAAGCGTGAACAGACTTGTGGATTTTTATGACTTAACCTGTGGTGAGGTTAGGAGAATGGTAGCGTGGTCGGGGGGGGGCCTGGCAAGCCTAGGATGGAGAAATCGTAGCGGCGTTTTCTATGGCGCTCAAAATCAGCACGGCTTATAATAGAACAGATGCGAACAACGGCAGAGTGATGAAAGGATTCACGATGGCATTAACTGACAGCGAATTGCTTTACACCGAACTGAAAACCAATAATATGCTGCTCCGCAGACTCATTAAACTTCAGGAATTAAGCATCCTTATGCCTCTCGTAATCGCACGAGACGATGCGGAGATTACGCAAGAACAGTACGAGAAATACGCCAACATAGTGGAGGGAAAAGGGCGCTGATCTCCGTAGTCTTTACGATTATCCTGTGGTTTGCACTCAATTAGTCTGAACGAAAGGACACAGGCCTGACAACTTAAACACAGCAACAAGTTAACTGGATAGGCAAGTCGGGTCTCTCGTACACCTACACCGTGTATGAGCTAAGCGCCGTCTGGCTTGACGTACCAGGCAATTGCATATTTGCCAAGCTGGAACAGGATGGATTCTGGTCGGCTATCTATGTCGGCGAAACTGGAAGTTTCAAGACTCGCCTAGTTGACAGTCATGGAAAAACTACTTTGCGCTCAACAGTATGGATTTACGCATATTCATGCTCGTACAAATTACGACGGTGAATCTGCTAGACTTACCGAAGAAAAAGATTTACGAGAGGGCTTGTGTCCTCCGTGCAACCTTGAGTGAACCACGTCCCATCAATCCACATAATCACCGAATTCAATGCTAGTTCTGCAACGAATCTCGGAAAGCGCAATCCTGCCCGGTGCGAAATCAGTATGAACGCTCACTCTAAGTAAGGCAACGGCCTCCATCTGTACCGAAGTTCTACGCCGCCGTACCGTATGATAGATCACCGCTTATGCCAGTCCGGAGTCGAATCTGGGTGTATCGTCTTATCGTCGCAGAGCGTTTATTCGTCGACTCCTGCGACCTCATAATATCGGGCTGCGCGCAGCGGATTGACGTTGGATTGGCCCTCATGGTGTTCACGAACCTCTCGAAGGAGTGCCGGAATGAGACCCTGTGGTATGATTTGCAGGATAGGCTTAACAGGGAGATAGGATGCTATACCAGAGCGGAAAGTATCTTCTCGGACAGACCGTCGTCGCTTCGGTTGGTTGGCGCCGCGCTCGCCGTGCAGAACGTTGAGTGAATACTCGGTCGCAGGTGCGTAACGCCGGCATGAGAGACTTACACCGAAGCCCCGCCGTGGGTACAGCTCACAGAGTAGATTGCGGGGCAAGAGGAGTGTCGAACTCCTATATCGCTTGACGGGACGCTATTCTTCGGTCATTCCCAATCTGTCGAGTATTATGGGTATGAATTCTCCCAGAAAACGAAAGCTGGACAGCCGGGAATCTTAACTGGAGCAGGTCATTACGAATGAAACCTGTCTAGCCCAGGAATCATATGTATACAATGAGCCCGGCAAGTTTCCATCTGCCTGAACACGCCGGGTCAACTCTGAGATGTGGACAAGGTGAAACTGAAATCTTAAACTACAGGGCTTGCCGTGTTCGATATATGGAGGAACCACGCTTGTCTTCCAAGGAGAACTCACAGGAAGCTGTTCGCTTTGAGCCAGAGGAGAACTGCCCTCCTTTGACCTCAGCGATTACTGGCCTTCAACTCGCTGTGGTGGTGGTCGCCCTTGTAGTAGTGCCAGTCGTCATCATAGTCCGAAGCTCTGAAAAACCAGAAAGTTACCTGACCTAGTCGGTATTTGCATCGCTTGTCATATGTGGCTTCGCTACCCTGTTCCAGGCTTCGAAGGTTGGACGCCTGGGTACCGGCCATATTGTCATCATAGGGACTGCTGAACCGGCGATCGCCATCTGCATCACTGCTCTGATAGAAGGCGGCCCGTCAATGATGGCTATTCTCGTCGTACTCTAGTCACTGCTAAAATTCTTCGTAGCGGCTCGTCTATCCCTTCTGAGACGCGTGATCACTCCTGTCGTATCAGACACAATGCTTATGCTGATAGCAGCAACCGTCATTCTGGCAGTGTTTCGAATTCTTACATATGCACCAGACGGGAAAATAATATCCCCCTTGGCGGCTCCTCTGGCTTCCATTGTTACGCTTGCGACTATTGCCGTGCTGCTGCTCAGGGCGCCACGTGGCATTCGACTCTGGTCGCCAATCATAGGGATAGTAGTGGGTTGTATTGTCGCGTTGCCTTTTGGGCTTTACGATTCGAGTCTGGTGGTTGAATCCCCATGGATAGGGTTCCCTGAAATTACATGGCCAGGTCTGGAACTGACACCCAGCCTCAAATTCTGGGCTGTCGCCGATGTTGCCGCCGTATAACGTGCGTCTCGTCGTCAGCCGATAGCGAGTGACTTCAGAGAAATCCAAGGTGGGCTTAACGTAAATGGAATGAGCAACTTGCTGTCAGGGATAGCCGGCACTATGCCGACAATGACGGGGTCTCCGAGTGTAGCGATGATCAAGCTCACGGGAGTTGCATCTCGCAGTGTTGGGGTATGGGCCGGTGCCATATTTGTCGCGTTAGCACTGCTTCCGAAAGTGACCGCGATCCTGCTCGCGATTCCGGCTCCCGTAGCGGCAGCTTACATAATGATAATCATGGGGCTGGTGTACATAGAAGGTGTTCAGACGGTGATGCAAGATGGGATGGATCATCGCAAGGCAATAGTCGTCGCCGTTTCCTTCTAGGTCGGCATAGGATTCCAAAACCATGCAATATTTGCAGACCTACTGTCCGGGACTTGGAGTTCACTGCTAAGTAACAGTGTAACTTCGGGGGATTAGCCGCAGCTTTAATGCTTGCTTCTGTCGAAATTACGGCGGCTCGCCGAAAGCGCATGGAAGTGTCTTTGGATCTCGATTCGATGCCGGCGGTGGACACGTTCCTGCGGGGCGTCGCCTTAGACAGGCACTGGGACGAATTCTCAATACAGAGTGTGAGGGCAGGTGGTGAGGAAACTCTGACAATTATGGTCCAGTATGAAGATGAAGAGCAATTCGAACGTAAGCGCCGCCTAATGATCAATGCGCATCCCGTTGATGACGACATAGAGTTGGAGTTCCTGTCGACAGCTTATGATGTCGAAAACCTAGAAGACAGGCTCGCATATCTCGACATGCAGCCTGAAGTTCCAGACGAAGCAGAAATTTCTTACAGGCTGCTTCGCCATTACGCCTCTTCCGTGAAACATCAGAAGTTCCATAACATGGATGTGATAACGGTTCGCGTGGAAGGCAAAAGGGTGAGAGAGGTACAATAGTGACTGGGATCCGGATAATATTCCAACGTATATCTCCGATGATTCCATTAGCTTTGTCGTGCAGCCTCATCGAGTGTCTTCGTGGACCTTGGGATGGCTGAGTAGGCTTCTCCAGCTATACTACCTCAGAAATAACGAATGATGTCGCGGTCAGTTCATTCAAATTAATCGTCTTGGCCACCGAGGCGATGTACGTCAGCACCACCGATCTGATAGAATCTGTGCCGATGGCTGGGTTACGGCTCGATTCAGATAACCTTAACCTAATTGGAGCTTGTGCCGGACCCGACCAGGATCCTGGCGATGGTGCCATAGGCCACCCTCTACGACTCGCTCAGTACCTCGAAGATTCCCTGATCACAGTACATACGGTTTCTGCGTCCATCTCCAACAGTCGAGACTGCGCCTGGGCTCACAAGCTGGTTGATGGCTTGCTACGCGGACGAACAAACCATTTCCATCCGTTCAGGAGGCGTCTCCACGCTCCAAAAACGGATTGGCGCAAAACTGCTCAAGCACCCTCTCGGGAAACCGCGAGCGCTCACGCAGAGGCTCCTGTTTCCAGCCTGACAGCAGATTGTCGATACGGAGCTTAATTTGCTCTCGCTATTGCCGCTAGCCTGACGAAGTGTGGGTTTTCATCAAGTGGCTGGAGCGCCGATGCTCCTCTACAGCAAATGCATTTTTCTTGTTGGGCTCTGTGGACAATTGAGATATATGCAATGTTGAGTGGATGTCAAACACGAGATTAACGACAGTCAATTGGAGACGGATACTGGAGATTCTTCGTTCGGACAGCAGCGTATATGTCAAAGACGAAGCCGAGTGCAGGAAGTTCATAGAGGCGATAGTCTGGATAAACAGAACGGGAGCGCCTTGGAGAGACCTGCCTGAGAAGTTCTGCCAGTCTAAAGCGTATTTAGGCGATTCACGCGCTGGAAGCAAAGCGGAGTCTGGGAGCGGATGTATGAGCACTTCATAGAAGACCCGGATATGGAAAATCTACTGATAGACAGCACGATAGCAAGAGGGCATCCTTGTGCTGCGGGCGCGTCGGCTGAAAAGGGGGCACGCCGCCCAAGCGTTAGGCAGAAGTCGGGGTGGGTTCAGCACGAAGGTACACGCGAGTGTTGACGCTCTGGGCAATCCGTTGAGGTTCATTCTAACGGCGGGGCAAGAAGCTGACATTACTCAGGCAGAGGCGCTGATATAGGATGCGGAGTGCGAGCGGGTCATAGCAGACAAAGGGCGCAATTCGGATGCGTTCCGCGAGTATATCGCGCTAAGTGGCGCAACGTCTACAATGTCTCCTAAGTCGAGCCGCAAGAGGCAGTATCGATATGATGAACACACATACGGAGAGCGCCACTTGGTTGAGTGTTTTTTCAACAAGATGAATCGATTTCGTAGAGTGTTCTCTGGCTACGGCAAGTTAGCCTACTCTTACCTGAGCTTCATCCATATCGCGGGTACGCTCATCTGGCTGCAATGAATTGTCCACACAACTTAGGTCGGCAGTCAGAGACATAGGGCTTCTATGACGGTTTCCAATGTTGCCATTACCGTACATTGAACAAGGGGGCGTGGCGGAATCATGGTGTAGGACGTTTGCCGCTATAATGAGGTTATAGGAGTTCCACTTCGGGAACCTTGGAGCGGGAGGCTGCCGGATGTCCGATATTGGCACAATTCTGGTTACAGGGGCAACGGGGTACATCGGCGGAAGGCTGGTTTCCCGACTGCTTGAGGAAGGATGCAGGGTTCGCGTCCTCGTCCGCAGCGAGGCCCGGGTGCTCTCCCGTCCCTGGATAGGGCAGGTCGAGGTGGTTGTCGGAGATGCCCTTGACTCTGAGAGCCTCGCCGAGGCACTGGACGGTGTGGACACCGCCTATTACCTGATTCACAGCATGTCCAGCGGCGCCGCCTTCCATGAGCTGGACATGCAGGTCGCCCGCGCCTTCGGTCAAGCTGCCAGTAAAGCAAGCGTTAGACATATCGTTTATCTGGGCGGGCTGGGAGACCCAAAAGCCAACCTTTCCACTCACCTGCGCTCCCGCCAGGAAACGGGACAGGCGCTGCGCGAAAGCGGCGTGCCGGTTACTGAGTTCCGCGCTGCCGTGATTGTTGGCGCCGGCAGTGTTTCGTTCGAGATGATTCGCTACCTAGTTGAGCGCCTGCCGGTCATGGTATGCCCAAGGTGGATTTACTCCAGCATTCAGCCAATCGCAATCGACGACTTACTCGATTATCTGGTCGCCGCACCGAGGGTTCCCCGCTGCAAGGGGCGCACAATCGAGATCGGAGGGTCGGATATGACGACCTACCGAGGGCTGATGCTCGGGTATGCCAGGGCAAGGAGACTGCGACGGCTGATGATTCCGGTCCCGGTTCTGACACCTCGTCTATCGTCATATTGGGTGCATTGGATGACGCCTATCCCCTCCTCTATCGCGGTGCCGCTGGTGGAGGGACTTCGCAACGATGTCGTCGTTACCGACAATCTTGCACACACCCTCTTCCCTAGCGTCGTGCCGCAGGACTACGCCTCAGCTATTGGCAATGTTGTGAAGGATATGGATGCGGGGCTGATAGACACTTCGTGGAGCGATGCCGCCGGCAGCGCCACAGCGCCACAAGAGCTTGTCTATCTGGAGTCGCGCGAGGGGCTGATTATCGAGCGCCGCCGCCGTAGTGTCGCCGCTCCCATGCAGAATGTATTCCGAGTCTGCACCGGCATTGGTGCAGACCGCGGATGGTACTTTGCGAACTGGGCGTGGAGATTGCGGGGAATGCTCGACCGGCTGCTGGGTGGCGCCGGTCTGCGTAGGGGACGGCGACATCCCGACGACCTGCGTGTCGGCGATGCACTGGACTTCTGGCGAGTAGAGGCGCTGGAGACAAACTGCGTGGTGCGGCTGAGGGCCGAGATGAAACTTCCGGGCAAGGCGTGGCTTCAGTTCGACGTGCTTGAAGGCGCTGACGGTACGACTCAACTGGAGCAGACGGCTGTTTTCAGCCCCAAGGGGGTGGCGGGTATGCTCTACTGGTATGCTCTGTATCCTTTCCACACATGGATATTTCGGGGATTGATCAGGTCCATTGCCCGGCGAGCGGAGCGAATGGCCGCCTCCGCATACGAGGAAGAACCCCAAGGTCAAGTCGGCGGCGACTAGATTAGTGCGGGTGGCTCATGAACCCTTGGCAGCCCTGACTTTCTCCAGCATCACGGGCGGCAGGGGGAAGACCCAGCCCCTGTTGCTGATAATCTCTCTTGCAAGCGCAGGTGGGATTGCGACGATAATCTCCGGCTCGATGGAGAACTTGCCATCGAAGCCGCCCATCGCGCTTCGGGCATGGATTCCGGCAAACCCGCCCGGGTCAACGCCGTCCTCCGCGTAGTCGCTTCGAGGTCCGCCAAAGACCGAGTGCCACCTGAATGAGAACCCGTTGGTCACGGCAGGCGCAGCACCGCTCGCTCCACCGCCCGGTGAAACTACCATGCCCAGCGCCTTCACGGTGTACAGCACATCGTTCAGGTCGCCTTCGTCGCCGCAACTCAGGGTCCAGTGCAGCCTGCGAATCAGCCTGTCAGCCGTATCCTGCGCCGCCTGAAACCCGTGCTCGATACGCACCGCATCGTCGTTCATCGGATACGTCCCGGCGGAAGTGCCGGACAGATACACGAGGCCGCTCTCTTGCACGACCGCCGCCGCTATTCCCGCGCCTTCCAATGATATGACATCCTCATCGAAGCTGCCCAATGGGATGCCAAGCTCCCTAATCCTGTCGTACACGTCGTAACCGCGCCGCAGTTCGTCGGGTAGCAGCGCCTCGTCATAGAACTTGCCCATTCTCAACACCTCACCAATTCGATTCAGGGAGTATTCCCCCCCATCCTAACCTTCCCCCATCAAGGGGGAAGGGACTTCTGCCCTCACACGCGCACGTACTTGTCCACGCTCTGGCTCGTCGTCAGGCCGACATAGATGTCGCCCCGCGAGTCCACCCATATCCCATGAGCGTGTCGTATTCCCCAGCGCGCCAGCACTTCGCCTTCACCATCGCGGATAGTAACATACGGAGGGTTGCCGTCAGCCTCCTGCTCGCAGATGTAGAACAAGCCATCCGCGCCTTGCGCGATGTCGTTAGGCCCGCCCATGCCGGTCCACTCGGTGATGAACTCGCCTTCGCTGTCGAAAATCTGGATGCGGCGGTTGGTCCGGTCGCATACATAGACCTTTTCATCATCATCGACCATCAGGCTATGCGGCAGGTGGAACTCGCCCGGCTCCGAACTTCCCGGAGTTCCCCATGAGTTGACGAGTTCGCCCCCATCCGTGAACTTGTGAATCCTGCTGTTCCGATAGCCGTCAGCAACATAGATACTGCCGGACGGGCCCTTCACAATCTCGGTCGGGTAGTTGAACGGACCGGCGGCGCGAGGGACCAGGTCACCCGGCTTTTCGCAGCCCGTGTCGGAGTGAACACCGCGCTCTCCAAGCACCATGAGAGGGCTGCCCTCCAGCGTGAATGCCACAGCGACGGAGTCATCGCGGTCAGTCAGATAGACGACATCGCCGTTGATGCTCATGCCGTGCGGCGAGTTGAACGCGCCATGCCCCCAGGCGTTCAAGTAGTTGCCGTTGCTGTCGAAGACGACGACGGGCGGGTCTTTCCGCTGGAAGACGTAGAGATTGTTCTGTGAATCGGTGGCCACAGTGCTGACTACCGCGAAATCTTCGCCGTCCGGAAGTTTCGGGAAGTCCTGAGCGAGTTCATAAGTGAGTTTGTCTGTGCCCACGGTTGCTGTCGCCATAATCAATCCTCCAGTAGGTTCGTCGCCTCTTTGCCATTCAATCAAAGGGTGCCCTTGATGGGCACCGCCGTTTCAACCAATCTCTCGGCAAAACTGCCCCGCTTCGCAAGCCTGATGCCATAGGCTATGTCTTCCTCGTCCGCATCGGCGGTGACCTCGAACTCGGACAGCACCTCAGTTACGCCACTGTGCACCGTTCCCACCAGTACAGAGCCGGCCAAGTAGTAGTCCATCTCGACGTGGACGCGCGCTCTGTCGATAACGATTTTTCTCATTGTAGCGTATCGCTTCAACTGGGTGAACAGTCAGAAGCCGATGCCGGATGTGATGTATGTCAATGGCCGCGGATAGGCATCCTCACCGCCCATACGCTCCGGCTCGTCGCAGTAGATGACGAAGTGCTCGCGAGTGCCCTTGTGGAGCATCTTCTCGACATGCTCGCAGTCAATCGCGAGGGTGCGGTGCGAAACGCCGAGTGGAAGATCGTCTCCATGTACTTCGTGAGGTATATCAGTAGTCATATCAACTCACCTAGTTGTTTGATAGATTGGTGATTGCCGCTTCAAGTGTAACCAACGGCAGCGGCTGTGAGTGTAGCAGGCTCGCATGAAAGGTCAAGGAAGGCGGATCGCATGGTAGCGTTTTCTTCAAGGGGGAGCAGGAACTTCTTATCCTGCAATTTCCTGAGCGACCTACCGTGCAACTCAGCATAGAAAAATCGTAGCGAGCAGCGTACATCAGCACCGCTCAACCCCTATGGATTCCGGCCTGCGCGGGAACGATAGGTGAAAGTCTGAATTGTCCACGGAACCTAGAATGTGCGCAATACACCGTGATGTAAATAGGGCTGGGCAAAATAGGGTCACCGTCCAAACCGCTGACTAACCCTTATTGAGACTTATTGCGCCTTGTCGATGTTATTGATACTGCACAAGCTCGCATAGTTCAGCGCATGAGTCCGAAACGGCGGTATTTCGCCGATTTCACATCAAGCCCACTCACAGGCGAGTCCATCCGCAACTTTGTTTCTGTTCGCATACCACCTCCATCCGCCAAAGAGCAGAGGCTAATCGCCGGAACTCGGCTGTGCGGTTTCATTGGGACTGGTGCCTGAAGAGCAGTCGGTCCTGATACAATCAGAATGATACGTGGCTCTCCATCGCTTCAAAGACGGCGCGCCACTATTTAGCCATGGATGGGAGAATTGGGTTCCCAAGCCCGATTGGCCGATTCCCAAGCTTCCTTCGGAACGGGATAGGCACGAGAAGAAGACCCAGTAAACTCGCATCATCTCGCTTCAACCCTATAAGCGACCCACGACGGATCCTCTTGAAAGGGAATATTAATGGAAGCCGACTCGCCAATTTTGATTCTATTCGATGTGGACCAGACGCTCGTCAGTCTACCCGGTTGCGGCACTACAGCCCTTAACAGCGCCTTTGAGGAGGTTCATGGCGTCCCGCATGCGTTTACTGGGATGGCCTTTGCTGGCGGCTTGGACTTGCCTCTTATGAAAGAGGTGTACCTCAAGTGGGATTTGACACCTGGGGGCTCGGGTACCCCGCCTGATCTGTCCGATCTTAAATCAGTGTACTTCAGGCATCTAGGCGAATTACTGGAGACGTGGACCGATGGCAATGCCTGCCAAGGCGTTCCGTCCCTTCTGGTGGAATCGCTCGCTTCTGAGCCGAATGTGCAGTTGGGGCTGGAGACTGGCAACTTCAGAGAATCGGCCTTCATCAAGTTACGAAGATTTGGCCTGGATTCCTATTTTCAGGATGGTGGATTCGGAGGAGAGCACATGGATAGGGCTGATGTTGTGACTAGTGCAATTGACGCATGTCAGGAAAGGTCCGGGCGTACCTACTCCAATGATCAAATTTTCGTAGTCGGTGACACGCCATCAGACATACGGGCAGGCCACGCCAATCATGTGCGGACGCTGGCGGTAGCAACCGGTCAATACACCACAGATGAGCTTAGCGAGCACCATCCCAGTCACATTATTCAAGACCTTTCAGACACTGCAAGAGTGGTCAACCTGCTGCTGAATCGATAGATGCCGTCAGACCAGAATCGTCACGAGGTCATTTAGGTCCCGGATTGCTAAGTCCGGGGTAACTTGCGTCTCGTTTTTCAGGCATTGTCGGTTCATCCATGCGCTAAGCAGCCCGCTGTTGTTCGCGCCCGCAACATCGTCACTCAGAGAATCTCCGACGTGGAGAACTTCCTCGGGCTCACAACTGCTGGCAGTGAGAGCTAACCTGAAGATGTGAGGATCAGGCTTAGAAAAGCCGCAGTCTTGCGCGAACACTGTGAAGTCGAACTTTACTGGAATCCGAGTCACCACGGGCTTGCTGTTCCCGTTGGTAATCAGCCCTATGCGGTATGCACCCTCAAGACGGCTCAACGCGGCTGGAACCTCAGTGTATAGCTTAGTGCCTCTCAGTCTGGCGTCCATATAGAAGCGAAATAGATTTCCTGCAATTTCCTCGCTGGGCGCGCCCACATATTCAAGCGTTCGAACGAATGCCGCATGCCTGATCTCATCTAGGTTTACGGCGGTGCCCAGCTCATACGCCACTCTATCCCTTATCACAATCATCTCTTGCACGGTCAAACGTTGAGTCGCATCACTTTCTACGACCTTTCGAAGTTGCCGCAGCGTCAGTCCCAGCGCATTTTCCATCGCTGACCGGAAGTCCCACAGCGTATCGTCACCATCGAACGAGATAGTCGTGATCCGGGACAGATCTGACCCTGATCTGACATTGATCATTTTCATCTAATCACCGCTGCCAACGACTTGGATTTCGTCAACTCCGTCAGTAGTATCCCACAACATAGTGCAAAAGGGAGGGCTGTATAGAGACAAACCATCGCTTCATCCTTATCACCGTAAGTGAACATATCCGAAGTAAGTAGAACGACGATGGTCAAGGACAGCATGAACCCTCTGGATGTATTACACAAGAGGGGTGCGAACGCCGGATGTTCGTGACATTTTACGACGCCAACATGTCCCCTTCAACCCGAGCTTTTTCAACAGTTCGGCTAAAATGGGCGAAATCGCCAAGTTGGAATTGTGGACATACTCTTTCCATCGTCCGCAAGCTCCGCGGCATACCCGGCCGGAACCTCAGATTGCGCCGGAAGAGGAGAGTAGCCCTCCTGCTCGCACCAGCTTCTGAATTTCCCAAACTGGCTGGCATAGCTCTTGCGAGTGTTTTCTGACTGTGCGCTCTCAAGTGCGTCCGCCACTCGCCCGACGTTGTTCGTCTTTGAGAATTGCCGGCGCATTTTCGGATGTCGTCTGCTGTGTCCGGAGGGTCATTTCCGGCACTTTCCAAATGCGTTATCATCGCCGTTATAAAACATTGCGCAGAGCGTCGACACTCTGGAACTCGCTCTATAGTGGGAAGCTCACGGTGCCAGGACAGATCTCGTGAAAGGACGTTGAACGGCTGGTGAATGCACGCTGAATCCTTCGCGACAGCGGTTCCCGCAACAGCGAGGGTCGCGCGGAGCGACGGCGAAACCGGCGTTTTCAAGCTGATTTAGAGAAAACCATCTCTGTAGAATCACCGTAGAGCGCCTGAATTTTCGTCAGAGGTGCGCCCCGGTATCTCTCGTCACCAGAATGGACACGCCGCAAGCGCCAGGGAGAGCGATTGGCTGAAAATCAGCCCGGTGTCCCACCAGTAAGTCTCCTCTCATCGAGGATTCGCTGGGCCGCGGCAAGGTCGTCGCCCTTCAGTTCCCCAGCTTCAGCAAAGTCGGGGGTGTCCGGCACGAAGTACGCGAGCGAACCGGCGTGGTACTTGCAGATGGTCGCCAACCGGCCACTCGTCGCCTCCGGCAGTTCGTCCACCCTCTACGCGTAACGCTTGCACTCCTGCCTGAGAACCGACACCGACATCCAGAGCCTGCACCAGGCCATGCAGTCATCGTCTGTGTTTCTGCGGCAGTGTGAACAGTTTCTCATAGCCTAGTGCGAAAGCGGCGGCGCGTGAGCTGGTATGTGCTTCTTGGGAAACGGATTGCCCCGCTCTGTGGGACGCCCGCAATACATGGTATTGGGCGGGTGCCGGCTGCCCCTCTACCTGCTGCGCTGTATCCTCTTGATGCTTTTGCATATTGAAGGTGTTTCCTTTAGATGGACAGCAGCCACATGGCGTTTCCCGACAGCAAATGGCCCTGCTACTTCCGCCATTCCAATGGCGAGACGACGCGCGTGGTCACCTCGAATAGAGTTTGGTAATGCGGCCCGCACCCATTGACAGCCCACTTCTGCGCGAATACGATGCAGCCCTTAATCTATCATGACTGAAACCCCGCCTCTCATCGAATTAAGCTGGTAAATCTGAACAAGCCGATTCCTGGGAATTTGAAGCAAGGAGACAGCATTGACCCGTCCCCGGACTCTGATGCCGCCCGTTGCCGACCAACGACCGCACACCTATACTCAACACGGAGTCATGAT
>VXNZ01000002.1 GCA_009840355.1 Chloroflexota bacterium | reverse complement strand
GAAGATCACGGTGGACGCCTTCACCGGTGACCTGCGCTTCTACATCTGGGACGAATCGGATTCTGTTATCCGCACCTACGCGCGTATATTCCCGGACCTGTTCTCGGCGCAAGAAGAACTGCCCGAGTCGCTGCGTTCGCATGTGCGCTATCCGCAAGACTTCTTCCGCATTCAGGCGGAAAAGTACATCCGCTACCACATGCAGGAGCCGCAGAACTTCTACAACAACGAAGACCTCTGGGCGGTATCCGAGGAGAAGTTTGGGCAGGGCGATGCGCTTCAGCAGGTCGAGCCGTACTATGTGATAATGAAGCTGCCCGGCGAGACTAAGGAAGAGTTCGTACTGCTGCTGCCATATACACCCAACGAGCGGCAGAACCTTATCGGCTGGCTGGCAGCGCGCAGCGACGGAGATAGCTACGGCAGCCTAATTGCTTTCAACTTCCCGAAAGATAGGCAGATTGACGGACCCGCGCAGATCGAAGCGCGCATCGACAACGACCAGGATATATCGGCATGGTTTACGTTGCGCTGCACGGCCGGTTCAGAGTGTCTTCGCGGCAACCTGCTGGTCATCCCGGTCGATCAGGGCATCTTGTATGCTGAGCCGGTCTATATCCGCGCGGAAGGCGTCAACTTCCCTGAGCTGAAGCGCGTCATTCTCGCAACCGGCGATCGAGTCGTGATGGAAGACTCGCTCAACGAAGCATTGAGCGCGCTCACCGGCTCGGCGTCCTTCGTCGAAGATGCTGAGGAAGCCACAACCGGCGAGCAGACCGCGCGACCAACATCAACCGGTGCTGGCGGCGGCGCGGTTGAGGCAACCGTTGAGACTCTTCAGCAGGCAATCGACGAAGTCAGGCGAAACCTTGCCGAACTCGAAGAATCGCTTGACCGATTGACGGAATCGCTATCGAATCAGTAACATCGCGCCAGCAACGGCGCGCGGGAGTACCATGCCTGCGAGATTGCAGCGTCAGCAACTCGCGGGCTAGGACTCCGCATAATATGCAGACAATTCAGAACGATGGGAGGATCGGAAATGACATCCGCAGCCGAATGGAAAGCCAAAGAAAGCGAATACTACATCCACACATTCAATCGCCAGCCGATGGTGATCGAACGCGGGCAAGGCGTGCGCGTTTGGGACACCGAGGGCAAGGAATACCTGGACTTCACGGCGGGCCTGGCGGTCAATAATCTTGGTCATTGCCATCCTGCCGTAACCGAAGCGATACAGCAGCAGGCGGCGACGCTCTTGCAGACCTCGAACTTGTTCTACACGATTCCGCAGCTCGAACTCGCCGAGGCGCTCGTTGAGAATAGCTGCATGGACAAAGTTTTCTTCTCCAACAGCGGCGTCGAGGCGAACGAAGGCGCGGTTAAGCTGGCGCGCAAGTATGGTCGTTTGCATCGCAACGGCGCGCAGGACATCATCACCGTGCTGAACTCGTTTCACGGGCGCACGCTTGGCATGATTGCCGCGACCGGACAGCCGGCGTATCAGCAGGCATGGCTTCCGCTCGCGCAGGGCTATGCGAATGTGCCGTACGAAGACTTGGACGCCATTCGCGAGGCGACGACTGACAGCACCTGCGCCGTTATGGTCGAGGTGCTGCAGGGCGAGGGCGGCGTAAATGTGCCGAGCGAGGGCTATCTTAATGGACTGCGCGAGTGGTGCGACGAGAATAATCTGCTGCTCATATTTGACGAAGTTCAGACCGGAATGGGCCGCCTCGGCAGCCTGTGGGGCTACGAACGCTTTGGCGTTGAGCCGGATGTGATGACATCGGCAAAGGGTCTAGGCAACGGCGTGCCCATCGGCGCGTTCATGTGCAAAGACACCTGCGATGTACTCGAACCCGGCGACCATGGCAGCACCTTCGGCGGTAATGTGCTGACTACCGCGGCGGGTAACGCAACCCTGCGCTATATGGTTGAAAACGATGTCCCCGCGCACGCGCGCAAAGTCGGCGAATACCTTGAATCCAAGCTGGAAGAACTGCGGAACTCGCGCCCGGATGTAATAAAGGGGCACCGCGGTATGGGTTTGCTAATCGCGCTGCAATTGCAGAACCCGATCGCGCCCGCAGTAGTTGCCGCCGCCAACAATGAAGGCGTGCTGCTCAACCCTGTGCTGCCTGATGCCATCCGCTTCATGCCGCCGCTGATTATCACAGAGGCGGATGTGGACGAGTGCATGGAGAAGCTGGGGCGGGCGCTTGATGTTGCGACGGCGGGGTAGGTGACTGCCGTAAACTAGAGTAGGACTTGCTTGAGGGGTCGTATCGGTAATGCCGACAGTATTGCGGAGCGGCCCCTATAGTTTTCGTTTCTATGCGAGCGATGGCGTTGAACCGCCGCATGTGCATGTTCATCGGGAGAATATGAGAGCAAAGTTCTGGCTCGACCCGGTGAAACTTGAAAAATCAAAACGATTCAGTGATAGAGAACTCAATCGAATTAAGAGGTTGATAATAGCAAACCAAGTGTACTTGCTGGAGCGCTGGGATGAATTCTTCCTACTATGAATTGATAGAGTTGAAGCTATCCGATGCGCGGGCGATGGATGTGCAGGTTACGGAAGATGCGCTGACGATTGACTTGGATGACGCCCGTACTATATCCGTGCCGCTTGTGTGGTATCCGCGCCTGTGGCATGGCGCGCCTGATGAGCGCAACAACTGGGAGATAACAGGCGCGGGATACGGCATTCACTGGCCCGACCTTGACGAGGACATCAGCGTGAAGGGCTTGCTCATCGGCTTTACATCGGGCGAGAGTCCGGAGTCGTTTAAGCGGTGGCTGGAACGGCGGGAGATGCAGGAAAACAAGAATGACGAGACATTAGCATTGTCTCTTGAAGGAAAGACTTTCTGGGAGACTGTGTATGAACTTCGGAAGAAGGATTTGATTCCTCTAGTCTGGAAGAGAGAGCACATTCGTCCATATATGGAGAGGCCGAATGGGCAATTCGCACCCAATGCGGTTACAACTATTCCCTCTAATCAGAGCATGTCAAAAGACGGTAGCGAAAAGGGTGATTATGTCAAGAAGGGTCGGGCAGCGAAGGCCTGGCGTATAGGTAAAGGCGAGTTCAAGCTCATTGATGATCCCAATATATAAATGATTGAATTACAAAGGTAAACAACTACTCATGAACTGGCGCGAACTGAAAGACAATGACATAACGCGGATTGCGGGCGCGGTGTCCGGCGGGCTGGATAGCTGCACCGTGACGCACTGGCTGCAGAGCAAGGGCTTTTCGGTGCATTGCTACACGGTGGATCTCGGTCAGCCGGACGAGGAAAACTTGGACGCGGTGCGCGACCGCATGCTCGGCTGTGGCGCGGACAGTGCAAGCATCCTGCCGGGCCACGACGCGCTTGCCGAGGCAGGGCTGAAGGTCATCCAGTCGCAGGCGCGCTATGAGGGCGGCTACTGGAACACCACCGGCATTGCACGCCCCATCACCGTGGGCGCTATTTTGCCGGAAATGCTTGCGTCGGACATCGGCGTGCTGTTTCACGGCGCAACCGGACGCGGCAACGACCAAGTGCGCTTCCAACTCGCGGCGAATACGCTCGAACCGGCGGCGCAAATATACGCGCCTTGGCGAGACCCTGAGTTCGTCGCGGAGTTCCCTGGCCGTCAGCAAATGCTCGACTACTGCGAGGCGAACGGACTTCCCATCAGGCCGACCCGCGAATCACGATACTCGACGGACGCCAACTTTCTCGGTCTCACACACGAAGCGGGTGACTTGGAAGATGTGACAATCTCGCCGACATTCGTAGAGCCGGGTATGGGCGTCTGGGCATGGGACGCGCCGGATCAGTCCGAAATCGTAACGGTTCGATGGGAGCAGGGCGTACCGGTCGCAATAAACGGTGAGCGCGTGAGTTTGGTCGAGATGTTCGAGCGCGCGAATGCCATCGGCGGCAGGCATGGCGTCGGTATCGGCACGCATGTTGTGGAAAACCGCTTCGTGGGCGTCAAATCGCGGGGCATCTATGAATCGCCGGCGATGGACTTGCTAGGCAGCAGCTACGAATACCTGCTGCAGTTTATCCTTGACCGCCGGGCGCGCGAACTCTTCGAGCATCTGTCCAATGTGATTAGCCTGCAAATATATCAGGGCTACTGGCTAGATCTCGCGACTACTTCGGCGCTCGCCGCGCTGGAGCCGATGACGCGGCTTGCCACAGGCACGATCGCAGTGCGGCTGTTCAAGGGCAGCGTATTCTTCGAGACGGCCGAGGACACGCCCGAAGCGATGCCATACTCGCTCTACACCGACGACTCTTCAATGGAGGCGATGGGCACCTACGACCACGCTGACGCCGAAGGCTTCCTGAAGGTGCTGGGCATATCGTCCAAGAATGTGGGGACGCGTCAGTATCCGTCGCTGGAGCGATAGGAAGGAGGGCGGAATGGCTGTGGGAGATTTTATGACGAAAGAGGAGATATACGCTGAATTCGAGTCTGAATGGATAGTTCTCAAAGATCCGGTGGTTGAGAATTACGAGGTCAAGGGTGGCATACTCGTGTCGCACGGCAAGGACAGAGATGCGGTGTATGCCAAGATGAGCGAAATACCCATTCCTCGCAGCATCGCAACCATGTACACTGGAAAAATCCCTAAGGGTACGGCAGTAGTCATTTGAGTTTTCCGTTCGATTCTCATGAAGGCTTGATTGTAACGCAGGTCATCCTTACGGGGCCTTCAGGAAGCGTCAGAGCAAACCTTGCCCTGGACACGGGCGCAATAATGACAGTATTGGCTCGGCGATTCTTCCAAGCTTTGGGATACGATCTTTCGGCGCGTTCAAATATGGTTCAGGTAACCACCGGCAGCGGTGTGGAGTTCGTGCCTGAAATTACCCTTTCACGGATTGAGGCTCTTGGACATGAGCGCTCCGATTTTCCCGCGCTGTGCCACACACTGCCGTCGAGCGCAACTGTGGATGGTGTGCTGGGCTTGGACTTTCTCAGAGACAAACGGCTTGTTTTAGACTTCCGCACTGGCATTTTGACTTTGGATTGACTCATCGGACTGAACAGGAACAACACATGCAACTCACTTCAACTGAAACCCGCAATCAGATGGCGAACCTCGTGCGCGAGTTCGTGCGCCGCGATGTGGACCCCGTAGTCAATCACTATGAAAACGAGGACATCTACCCGCAAGAGCTTGTGGATAAGATGGCGGATATGGGGCTGTTCGGCATCATGATTCCGGAGGAATACGGCGGTCTCGGGCTTGACTACACCACCTTTGCCATAATCTTTGAGGAACTGAGCAAGGGCTGGATGAGCCTGACAGGACCACTCGGCACTCATCATATCCTCGCGTATGTTATTGCCACATACGGCACGGACGAGATGAAGCAGCGCTTCCTGCCCAAGATGGCGGCGGGCGTGGTTCGTGGCGGTTTGGCGCTTACCGAGCCGAGCGGCGGCAGCGATATGCAGAACTTGCAGACTTCCGCGGTCAAGGACGGCGAGGAGTATGTCATCAACGGCAACAAGATGTTCATCTCCAACGGAGCGAGCGGCAACGCGTTTGCAGTCTTGGCACGCACCGACAAAACCGCATCGCCGCCGCATCGGGGCATAAGCTGCTTCGTCGTGGAGAAGCCCGCGGCAGGATTCACGGTCGCGCAAAAGCTCGACAAGCTTGGCTATCGCGGCATCGACACAACCGAGCTGGTATTCGACAATGTTCGCGTGCCGACCGAGAACCTCGTCGGCGAAGTGGAAGGGCAGGGCTTTCGGCATGTGATGAGCGGCTTGGAAGGCGGGCGAATCAATGTCGCTGCGCGGGCAGTCGGCGTGGCGACTGCCGCGTTTGATGCGGCTATAAAGTACGCTCAGCAGCGTGAGTCGTTCGGCCAGCCCATCGCGCAGCACCAAGCCATTCAGCTCAAGCTCGCGGAGATGGCGACGGAAATAGAAGCCGCGCGTCTGCTCACATACGAAGCGGCGCGCAAGAAAGACTCCGGCGAGCGGGTTGATCTGGAAGCAGGCATGGCGAAGTTGTTCGCCAGCGAGATGTGCGGCCGGGTCACGATGGAGGCGATGCGCATCCACGGCGGCTATGGCTACATCAAGGAATTCCCGCTTGAGCGCTATTACCGCGATGCGCCGCTGATGATTATCGGTGAAGGCACGAACGAAATACAGAAGCTGATAATCGCGCGGCGGCTGTTGCAGAAGTATCAGATATAGGCTCGTCTTGGAATGGCTCTTCCTTTTGAATTCGTCATAGATGGGCCGCCTGTGTCACAACAAGCAAGGCGCAGGGAATTGGTGCGACAATGGTCAGAGAATGTGCGGAGAGTTGGTAAACAGTATTGGGAAACGGACGATGAGCCTGTTGCGGAATCTGTTATGCTAACTACCACTTACTTCTTTACTGATAGGCAGATGGATGTAGATAATATCCCTAAACCTATTTCGGATGCCTTGAATGGATTGGTGTACATTGATGATAATCAGATAACTGATATTCTTTGTCGCAAGCGAAATCTGAACGATGACCTACGAATAGAAAACTCTTCAGGCATTTTGAGGCAGGCCGTTGTTCGCAATATCCCTTTTGTGTATATTCGAGTAGAAAATGCTCCTGATCAGAGTCTGATATGGTGAATTGACGATGGAAGACATAGTCAATCTCGAGAAACGCCGCGCCGATGCCATAGCCGAAGAGTATCTTAACAAAGGCTATGAAGTGTCCAGGGGAGTCGTGCTGGACTTCTTCCCGGGGTTCCGTGCAGACTTAGTTGTCAAAAGGGGCGATGAAGTAAAAGTGATCGAGGTAAAGACGAGAACTTCGTACGCTAGGGAACCTGCAATAAATCAGCTGGCAGATGTTTTGCAATCGATGCCAGGGTGGTCCTTTGTTCTAGATTTAGTAGGTGAACCGGAGGTACTTTACTCCCCAGAAGACGCCCGTCCCATTGAAAGCGCAGACGTTGTTCGTCGAATCAAGGATTCTGAGCGGCTTCTTGAAACAGGGCTTTCAGAAGCTGCTATGTTACTGGCCTGGTCGGCTTGTGAAGCTGCGTTAAGGATACTGATTGAGAGAGAAGGCACGTCCATCAGGCGTATAACCAACTCCGCTTACACTCTTGGTACAGCAGTCAGTGAAGGAGTTATATCCAGAGATGATTACAACTACCTGACTGATGTGATGAAACATAGAAATACGGCTGTCCACGGCTTTAGGTCGGACAGGTTTGATGAAGAACTGGTGACGGATTTGCTTGAGACTACTAAACGCCTCATATTTTCAACTGAAATGACTTCAAGTGAGACTGCAACATGATTCATGACGGCCGTAATGACTTCGGCGGATATTTGGAAGACTTTAAGGCAGGCGATGTGTTCAAGCACTGGCCCGGCAAGACCATCACCGCGATGGACAATCACCTGTTCACGCTGCTGACGATGAACACCAACCCGCTCCACTTCGACGAGAATTACATGAAGGACCACCCGCACGGCAAGATTCTCGTCAACGGGATGTTGGTGTTCAGCCTCGTTGTGGGCATCAGCGTGCGGGATACTTCCGGCAAGGCGATTGCGAATCTGGAATACGAGAACGCCACGCACGACGGGCCCACATTTGAGGGCGACACCATCTACGCCGAAAGCGAGATTCTGGATGTGCGCGTATCGCGCAGCCGTCAGGACAGGGGCATCGTGTATATGGAATCGCGCGGCATCAACCAGCGCGGCGAGCAGGTGCTTACGCTGCGACGGCGATTCTTGGTAGGCAAGCGCCCTGTCGAAGCCGAACCTATCTCTGCCGAATCCGGCGCAGTTGTGTCCGATGACTAGCCTCGGTGGGCTGCGGGCGGTGAGCTCGGCGTACACCGTCTCTATCCACTATGATCGCAGACTGTATCGGCAGGATATCGCCGGTTCCATCGCCCACGCGCGAATGCTCGCCAAGCAGGGTATCATCACCGGCGAAGACGCTGCTGCGATTACGCGAGGTCTGTGCGAAATCGAGCGCGAGATAGAAGACGGCGAGTTCGCGTGGCGGCCCGAACTCGAAGACATCCACATGAATGTGGAGAGCCGCCTGCACGAGAAAATCGGCGATGCAGCGGGCAGGCTGCATACCGCACGATCACGCAACGACCAGATTGCGCTCGACATTCGTATGTTCGTCAAGGACGCCATTGGTGAAGTCCTTGCGGCGATTCTCGCTTTGCGAACATCGCTGGTAGGGCAGGCGGAGTCGAATACGGACGCCGTAATGCCCGGCTACACGCATGTGCAACGCGCGCAGCCCGTACTGTTTGCGCATCACATGCTTGCTTACTTTGAGATGTTGGGACGCGATGCCGCGCGCTTCAGGCAGACGTTCGACCGCGCTGATGTGATGCCGCTTGGCAGCGGTGCGCTCGCCGGGCTGCCGTATCCCATCGACCGCGAATTCGTGGCGCGCGAACTTGGGTTCAGCCGCATCTCTCGAAACAGCATGGATGCCGTTGCGGATAGGGACTTCCTGCTAGACTTTCAGTCGGCGGCGGCGATTTGCATGATGCACATATCGCGCCTTGCCGAAGAGTTGGTGCTATGGTCGTCTGACGAATTCGCGTTCGTTCGCATGAGCGAGGAGTACACCACCGGCAGCAGTATTATGCCGCAGAAGCGCAACCCGGATTTCGCAGAATTGGCGCGCGGCAAGACGGGCAGGGTGTATGGTGGTTTGACGGCACTGCTCACGCTGATGAAGGGCTTGCCGCTGACTTACAATCGTGATATGCAAGAGGACAAGGAAGGCTTTTTCGACACGTACGACACGCTGCTTGCCACGTTGCAAATCTTCGCTGACATGATTGCCAAGATGAGCATCGTACATGATCGAATGCGAGAGGCGGCGCGCGGCAGTTATGTACTCGCCACGGACATCGCGGACTACCTTGTGAATAAGGGAATGCCCTTCCGTGAGGCGCATGGCGTCGTAGCACGGCTGTCTCGATACGCGGTCGAGCGCGGCGCGCAGTTCGAGCAACTCTCACTAGACGAATACCGGCAATTCTCCGCGCTCTTCGACGAGGACGCTCTGGCAATCAGCGTAGATTCGTCCGTGGCGGCTCGAGATGTACCCGGCGGCACCGCATTCACGCGCATCAAGCATGCCGTGGCGGACGCGAAAGCAGAACTGGAGGCTGACAATGACGGCTGAACGCAGCACACCAAGACGCGCCATCAAGATTGCGCCATCCATCCTATCGGCAGATTTCGGCAGGCTCGGCGAGCAAGTCGCGGAGGCGGAACGCGGCGGTGCGGATGCCATTCACATCGATATAATGGACGGCAATTTCGTGCCGAACATCACGATGGGTCCAATGATAGTGGACGCGATTCGCAGTTGGACGACGCTACCATTTGACTTGCACCTGATGATTGAAGCGCCTGAACGCTATGTCGGGGACTTCGCAAAAGCGGGCGCGGACATCATTACGGTGCATGCCGAAGCCACCACACACTTACACCGCACCGTTCACCTAATACGAGAATTGGGCAAGAAGCCTAGTGTGGCAATCAACCCCTCAACGCCTGTGTCGGCAATCGAAGAGGTCATAGCCGACTTGGACCAGGCGCTCGTGATGACCGTGAACCCAGGATATGGTGGGCAATCGTTCATACCGTCCATGCTGCACAAGATTAGCCGAGTGCGCGCCATGATAGACGAGCGCGGCTTGTCAACCGACCTGGAAGTTGACGGCGGCATAAGCTCGGCGACGGCAGAAAGCGCGGTAACCGCCGGCGCAAATGTCCTAGTAGCAGGCTCAGCCGTTTACAACGCCCAGCAGACCGTCAGCGAAGGCATAGCGGCCATACGCCACGCCTGCGCCGCCGAATAATTTGCGGCATTTATAAATCTTTACGGCGCTAACCCAATGCCCGCCGCGCTGCGTCCAGTGTTGCTTGAATGTCTTCGTCGGTGTGTGCTAGGGAGACGAACATTGCCTCGAAGGGGGATGGCGGCAGGTACACGCCTTCTTCTAGCATGTTGTGGAAGAAGCGGCCGAATCCTTCTCTGTCGGATGCGGACACCGATTCCCAGCCGCTGACTTCGCCCGGGTTGAAGAACAGGGTCATCATTGAACCGACGCGGTTGATTCGCAGCGGCACTTCCGCGTCTGCGAACACTTCCTGCAGGCCGGCAGCCAGCGATGCCGCTTTCGCTCCAAGCGCATTGTACACGCCCGCCTCTTTCAGCTGCCGCAGTGTGGATATACCTGCCGCCATCGCGACGGGGTTCCCGGATAGGGTGCCCGCCTGATACATAGCGCCGAGCGGGGCGACCGTTGCCATGATTTCCTCGCTGCCACCGTACGCGCCAACGGGCACTCCGCCGCCGATTATCTTGCCCAAGCAAGTGATGTCCGCCGCGATGCCGTATCGCTGCTGCGCGCCGCCGTACTCCACGCGAAATCCGGTGATTACTTCGTCGAATATCAGCAACGCGCCGTGCTGTGTCGTCAGATCGCGCAATCCTTGCAGGAAGCCGTCCCGTGGCGGCACGACGCCCATATTGCCCGCGATCGGCTCTACGATTACGCACGCAATCTCGTCGGGGAACGCCGCGAAGTGCGCCTCTACGGATGCCAAGTCGTTGAACTTGCCGAGCAGCGTGTCCTGCGCGAACGACTCGGTTACACCTGCACTGTCCGGCACGCCGTGTGCCAACGCGCCTGAACCGGCTGCGACGAGCAGCGCATCCGAGTGCCCGTGGTATCCGCCTTCGAACTTGATGATTTTCGACCTGCCGGTATAAGCGCGCGCCAGCCTGAGCGCGCTCATTGTGGCTTCCGTGCCGGAGTTGACGAAGCGCACCATGTCGATGGAATCGTAGGCGTCCACCACGAGCTGCGCTATCTCGTTCTCGCGTTCTGTGGGCGCGCCGAAGCTTGTGCCATCGGTCGCCGCATCCTTAATCGCCTTGACGACCTGCGGGTTTGCGTGCCCCAGGATTAGCGGTCCCCAAGAGCATACATAGTCGATGTATTCGTTGCCGTCGGCGTCCCAAACGCGGCTGCCTGCGCCGCGCGTCAGAAACAGCGGACTGCCGCCCACGGCGCTCCAGGAGCGCGCCGGGCTATTCACGCCGCCGGGAATCACACTTCTGGCAGCCTCGTACAGCTGCGTGGATCTTTCTCGATTCAAGGTTCTACCTCACTGATCTCCCAATGGTCTCCCACTTGTCTCCCAAAAATTACCACCGCATATCATACCATCATCCACGCCCTTCGGGACATGGCTTTGGATCGGTGGGGGCATAATTGAAGCGGCACAAATCCGGCGCAGGTTGAAGTGTTCCGACCGCTAGCTGGGTATCCAGACTTTGCCCTAATCTGCCCGCGCGTTGTACACTTCCATGTGTTCAGATTATTCCGATGAATTATCCCAATGCATTGCGGCACAGCAGAAACGGGGCAGATATGAAGATTACCGGCATCAAGACGCATATTTTCTCTTCGCAACATAGCAACGCCAAGCGCAATTGGCTCATCCTGCGGTTGTTGACCGACGAGGGCATCGAAGGCATTGGCGAGGCGTCGATGCTGAGCTACGATCCCGTTGTCGCGACATTGCTGCACGAATGGACGGATGCGTATCTTGTCGGCAAGAACCCGCTGCACAGCGAAGTTCACTGGACGCGGATGTACCAGGACAATCTCGGGCGCGGCGGCCGTCTGTTCAGCACGGCGCTGTCCGGAATCGACATCGCGCTCTGGGACTTGCGCGGCAAGGCGCTAGGCGTGCCTGTCTATGAGTTGCTTGGCGGCCCGTACAGCGATCGCCTCCGGGTCTATGCCAACGGCTGGTACACCAATCCGGGCGCGCCGGAGCTGAACGCCGAAGAAGCCTTGCGCGTGGTCGAAATGGGTTACACGGCGATGAAGTTCGACCCCTTCGGGCAGCACAACTACATGACTATATCGCCGGAAGAGGCGCAGCTTGCCGAAGACCGCGTTGCCGCAGTGCGCGATGCCGTTGGACCGAATGTGGAAATTCTGATTGAAGTCCACGCCAAGTTCAATGTTTATACGGCGATACATCTGGGCAAACGGCTTGAGCAGTATCGCCCGTTCTGGTTTGAAGAGCCGACATCGCAGGAAAATGTCTCCGAGATGAAGCAGGTGCGCGACAATGTGAATATACCGATTGCCACCGGAGAGCGACTATACACCAAGTTCCCGTTCTTCGAGCTGGTGAAGAACGAGGCGGTTGACATCTTGCAGCCGGACATGTGCAACGCGGGCGGCATTACCGAGCTGAAGAAAATAGGCGCGATAGCCGAGCCGCAGCATATTATGATGGCGCCGCATAACACTAACGCCGCCGTGGGCACGGTCGCCAGCTTCCACCTGGACGCCGCAATGCCCAATTTCCTGATACAGGAATACCACGCCGAGTTCTACGAGCCGCACTACTTCGAGGTGTTCGACGGCTTGCCAAGGCAACAAGGCGGCTATGTGGAGTTGCCGAAGGGTCCGGGGCTGGGGCTGACTTTCAACGAAGAAATCGCCAACGCGCACCCTTACAGGCCGCTCGGACACAGCGAGCGGGGGATATAGGATTTCCCTTGCTATCTGTGAGACGAATTCACAAGTGCAATTTATACCTGTCATTTCGAGCGAAGCGAGGAATCTAAAGTCGGAAACAGGTTTGCAGAAAACAGCTCGGAATGACGAAAGCAGCTCGGTATGACAAAGACAGCGCGGAATGACCAACATTAAGGACATGTGAAGTCGTCTCTATAACCTCACCTCTCATCGACCAACACGAGGCATCATTAAGCATGAAAATTTTAGGCATCGAAACTTCTTGCGACGAGACCGCAGCAGCGGTCATCGAAGACGGCAGTTGTATCCACTCGAATGTGGTGGCGTCGCAGGCGACATTGCACGCGCAGTTCGGAGGCATCGTGCCGGAAATCGCGGCACGGCAGCATATGATAACGATAGTTCCCGTTATACGGCAGGCGCTCGACGAGGCGTCGCTGAGAGCTGACGAACTCGACGGCGTGGCGGTGACGCATGGGCCCGGACTCGCCGGCGCTTTATTGATTGGCGTCAATGCGGGGAAGGGATTCTCTCTAGCAAACGAGCTGCCGTTCATCGGGCTGAATCATCTGGAAGGGCACATCTACGCGGCTTGGCTGGAAGAAGGGGTCAATCCGGAAGCGTCGCCCGGCTTTCCGCTGATGTGCCTAATCGCGTCGGGTGGGCATACCGACCTGATTCTGATGAAGGGACACGGCGACTACACGCTTATCGCCCGCACGCGCGACGATGCGGCTGGCGAAGCGTTTGACAAGGCGGCTCGCGCTCTAGGATTGGGCTTTCCCGGTGGTCCCGAAATACAGCGGGTGGCAGAACACAGCCACGGCGGAGAGCCGCGCCTTCCGCGGCCGGTCGTGCGAGACTCGCTCGATTTCAGCTTCAGCGGCTTGAAGTCGGCGGTCGCGCGGCGCGCAGAAGAGTACGGGATGTATCCGCCATCGGAAGATGCGCCGCCGGACCCGCAGCAGGTGGCGAATGTGGCAGACGAGTTTCAGCAGGCGGTCGTGGACTGCATGGTGCAGCGGACGATTCAGGCAGTAGAGCGTTACCGCGTGAACGGCGTAATCCTGGGCGGCGGCGTGGCGGCGAACAGCCACTTGCGCCAAGAGATGCACAAGCGCGTCCCCGTCGAAGTAATCGTTCCACGCCCGGGCCTGTGCACCGACAACGGGGCGATGATGGGCGCCGCCGGCTACTTCCACTTCCGCGACAATGTTGGTTCGCAGTGGAATGTGGATGTTATCCCTAGTCTGCGGCTTGGATGAGCGCTATCGCGGCGCAAATGTCTTGGCGCGCGTGTGCTGTGGATTGCTGCGTTCGTACTTTAGCTCGAACAGGCGCAGGATGAACGCCTCTGCTTCCGATTGCGCGTTCTTGTCAGTTAGGGCGCATCGGATTTCTGCGCTGCCTGTTCTTATGACAAGCCCGTGCTCGCCGCGCTCCCATAGACGATCGATAATCAGATATACGCCCATCAGCGCTACGACGGCAGCCGCTCCAAGCGCAAGCATTTCGCTGTCTATGACGCGCCAGAGTAACACGGACACGAGGAACGCTAACGCGGCCCAGACGAACGCGCCGTAGCCCTTGACCGCCTGCCGGTTTATCGCCACCGCGCTGATGTCTTCGATGGCGGCGTGTGCCGTCCGTCGGTTGGTGCGCCTGCCGCTGATGTGTATGACGCGCCTGTCGGTCAGCAGCACAGAATCCTTGTCGGCGTTCGAGTCGTCGGCAAGGCTTGTCCCTAGCGTCGCGCGCACGGTCTCGCCCGTCATCAAGGCGATGCCGCTGGATTCATCTTGCACCTGTTCGCTCTGCTTCACTCTTGCCTGTAGCATTTGCGCTCCGTCTTATTAGACTATCTTTCATTGCGCTGCTGTCATCTCGCCAGTGCCTTTCGGTTGTCAGCCCGAACGAAGTGAAGGGTCTAAAATCGCGGTGTGGAAACAAGCCTGTCTGTAGTCAGCGCGTTTAGATTTCTCGCTTTGCTCGAAATGACCTGAATAATACCTGAATAATCATGGCATGAATAATCGAAAGACCCTAGGCATCTCGCTGAGCGGCAATTCAGTCTGCCGCCGCGAGATTATCAACATAGGTTACGCCGTCCTTCATCACATACCGCACGGCTTTGCCCCGTTCGAGAATCGACACATCGTCGAGCGGGTTGCCTTCTATGAGTATAAGGTCAGCCTTCTTACCAGCCTCGATGCTGCCAATCTCGGAGGCTAGTCCGACGCACTTCGCCGCATCGCTTGTCGCCGCTACAATCGCTTGCATTGGCGTCATTCCCGCGTCAACGAGGCAAGTCAGTTCGTGGGCATTGTTTCCGTGTTCCCAGCCGCCTTCGTCAGTGCCGGCGGTGACGGTTACGCCGTATTTCATCGCCATGTGCAGGCTGCGGACATGGTGTTCGCGCAATGCCGCGGCGCGCGCTCTGCCGTGCGGCGTTCCCTGCGTCGCGTGGAAGGTGTACACGCCATAGGTTGGCGTAAAGACGATGCCTTTCGCCGCCATCATCCGCAGCAGCTCCGGGTCTTCGTCCAGGTAAGTACCGTGCTCGATGGAATCGACGCCCACTTCGATAGCCATCCGCAAGCCTTCGCCGCCAAGCGCGTGGCACATGACCTGCCGCCCGCGCTTGTGCGCCTCATCGACCAGCACCTCAAGTTCGTCTCGTTCGAATAGCAAATCCCTGGGCCCCAAGCCCGCCGCCGAGCTCGCGCCGCCTGTGGTCGCCGTCTTTATCACATCAGCGCCGGCGCGTACCATCTCTCGCACCTTCGCGCGCATGGCATCCGGACCGTCCGCAGCGCCCCAAGGCAGCCCGGAATCCTCGCCTTCAGGCGGTCTATAGCCGAGCGGACCGGTCTTGTCGCCCATTCCGCCCGTGGGCGTGATAAATCCAAGACTGACGATTAGGCGAGGTCCGGGCACAAGTCCTTCGTCCACCGCGACGCGAAAACCGGCGTCCAGACCTGCTGCGTCTCGAACGGTCGTATAGCCGCTGTGCAGCGTCTGCTTCAGCACATTGGCGATGCGCAGATGGCGCGTGCTGCGTGGTTCGGTGATGCCCCAACGGCTCGCAATCTCATAACTAAATGACGCCAGATGGTCGTGCGTGTCGATTAGTCCGGGCATTAGCGTCTTGCCTGTGCCGTTGATCGTCTCTGCGCCATCAGGAATATGCACGCTGCCAGCATTGCCGACAGCGGCAATCGTATCGCCGTCAATCAGGACAACGGCATTCTCGACGGGCGCGCCGCCGTTGCCGTCAATCATCGTCGCGCTTGTGATTGCCTTCATGCTCGCCTCCCGCGTCAGATTATGCGCCGCCTGTCTGATGATAACACTTCCGCCGCGAATTGCATGGCTTCCATGTATTCTATGTTCTGATGCCCTTTCATGGCATTCTACATGGGCATTCTACAAATGGCAGATTAGGTTGCATATATCTGTTGGACGAAGCAACCGCGCTGTGCTATTCTCAAACCTGATTTTGCAAGCTATAACAATGTTAGGAGTTCTGAATGGAACGCCCAATTATCAAACCAATTGGCACGCCTGTTGAGGCGCTTGACACGCCTGCACTTGTAGTGGATATGGACGCGCTTGAAGCGAACATAGAGAGGGTTCACGTCCGATTCCGCGATTCATCCGTCTCGCTGCGTCCGGATGTCGAAACGCACCGCTGCCCCGCGATTGCGCGAATGCAGATCGCGGCTGGCGGCACTAACGGCGGTGTGGCGGTCGCAAGCGTGAGCGAAGCCGAGATGTTTGCGCAGAACGGCATTTCGGACTTCCTCATCGTGCACGAAGTTGTAACCGCACCGAAGATTGCGCGCCTGTGCGCCCTCGCTCGACAGGCGAGCGTTACCGTCGCCGTTGACAACGCGGCGAATGTCAGCGCGCTGTCCGATGCGGCTCAAGGCGCCGGCGTAACGCTCAAGGTTGTACTGGACATCAATACGGGGCAAGAGCGCAGCGGTGTCGCGCCCGGTGAACCCGCGCTTGCGCTCGCTCGAATCGTCTCGCGGAGTGAATCGCTTAACCTCAGCGGCTTGATGAGTTCGGAAGACGACGACTTCGGTGAGGACATGGATTCGTTGATTGAAAAGTCCTCTCACCGGATTCAGCAGACGCTGGACACTCGCGAAATGCTTGAACGGGACGGCATAGCGGTGGAGACGGTGTGCGTAAGCGCGCAGCAGCCTATGCTCGCCGGAGAAGTTGACGGCGTAACGGAAGTGCTCAACGGGGTTTACGCATTGATGGATGTGCGGCACAGCGCGATGCTGCCCGAACTTGAGCTTGCCGCGAAAGTGCTGGCGTCCGTCACCAGCCTGCCCGAACCCGGCACTGCCATCCTTGACACCGGCCGCAAAGCCATGGGCGACGACTACGGATTTCCGATTATCGAGGGTCGCGGCGAACTCGATGTATCGTCTATGAGCGCCGAGCACGGCAAGCTGCAATGGGACGACAACTCCGATGTCGGACTGTCGCTTGGCGACCGAATCCGGTTCACGCCGATGGACATTGGCGCGACCGTTAATGTTTACGACTATATTCAGGCGGTGCGCGGCGGCAACCTCGAAGCCGTGCTCGCCATATCCGCTCGCGGTCTGTATCGCTAGGCTGCGACGATTCCCGGAAATCTACCAAATCAGGCACTCGCGATTATATATTGCGAACTCTGAATTGAGATGATTCACAAATGCAATTCTTATCTGTCATTTCGAGTGAAGCGAGAAATCTAAAGTCGGAAACAGGTTTGCACGCAACGATTTCAGATTCCTCACTGCGTTCGGAACGACAAAACAGCGCGAAATGACAACATTAAGGATTTGTGAAACCGTCTCGCCTTACATCAAACCTTGCATCAAGCTGAAATCGATGGAGCGCACCAATGGAAAATTATCGCCCCCTTATTGGCACTGATATTGCCGATCTAGATACGCCGACCTTGCTTGTGGATATTGACATGCTGGAGCGTAACTACCAGCTCATTGCCGACACCTACCGCGACACCGAGTGCAAGATGCGCGCGCACATCAAGAACCTGAAGTCGCCGATGCTCGCGCACATGCAAATTCGCGCGGGCGGCACGGTCGGCGGTGTCTGCGCGGCGAAGGTGTCCGAGGCGGAGGCGATGGTTGACGGCGGGATCGATGATATTCTCATCCCTAATCAGGTCGTAACAGCCGACAAGATTGAGCGCCTATGTTCTCTGGCGCAGCAGGCGAAGATGATGGTCGCTGCGGACAACACGGATAATTTGCAGGCCATCTCGGACACGGCGAGCGCGATGGGCGTGTCCGTCGGCGTGGTCATCGAAGTGGACACGCAGATGGAACGCGCCGGCATTCGCGCGACAGAGCAGGGCGTAGTGCTTGCCAAGTTTGCCGATTCGCTGCCCGGCATCGACTTCAAGGGCGTGATGAGCCATCAGACGCTGCCCGGCCAGCCCGACCGCGAGACTCGTTTCATCGAAGGTCCGCGTTTTATTCAGAAGACGCTTGATGTGAAGGAAGCGATCGAAGCGGAAGGAATCGCAGTCGAGGTAGTATCGGCGGGCGAGAGCTGGACATACGACATATGCCCGACCATCCCCGGCGTAACCGAAGTCGAGGGCGGCACGTACGCGCTTATGTCGCACGCCTACGCCTATATGGACGAATTCGAGTTCGCAGGCAAGATTCTCGGCACGGTTACCAGCACGCCGCGTCCGGGCGTCGCCATCGGAGACACAGGTTCGCGCTGCCTGGCATCGCCAAGCGGAGTGCTGCCGGAAATCGTCGGCGTCGAAGGCGTGCGCGTAGATTCGCTGGGACCCAATCACATCGTGCTGAAGTCAGAAGGCGAAATGCCGCTAGACATAGGCGACAAGTTCCAGCTCATTTCGGGCCAGCAGGACATCATGGTCAACCGCTGGGACCAGTTCATAGGCGTGCGAGACGGTAAAGTGGAAGCGGTCTGGGACATCACCGCGCGCGGCTGCCATAACTAGGTGGGGCGCGGCGCAGAGCGATGCGAGTGTTCGAGGATTATGAAGGGCGGCAAGTCCTTTTGCTTGCCTTCGACGAACGACATATCGTTATTAGGCATCCCGATTTAGCCGCTTTGGGCATACACGATATTGTAAGCGAAATTTTGGCTTCGCCGGACATAGTGATTTATAGCAGAATGGCATATCATCACTTTCGCATGCGGCATATTCCGCCACATCAAGGCAATTATGTTAGAGTAGTTGTAGCAGTTCAGAACGGCAATCGTTATGTGCGAACTGCTCACATAACGGGAAGATTAGCGCACGGAGAAGTGGTATGGCGACAAGAAAGGTGAGCGTCTGCTATCACGCTGGAATCGACATGATTGAGGTCTTCTTCGAAGCGGAAGGCGGTTACTACGGTCACCCGGTATTTGACGACGAATACGTGCAGCCGCGCTACAACGACGACGGAGAGTTGGTAGGATTTCTGATAGAGGGCGCGCGTGAACTTAATGAGTGGCACGATGTGGACTTGCCGGTTGTTGATGAAAGGCAAGCCTCGCTGAAAAAGTCGTCGGCTTCGACAGACTAGCGGCAGGATTCTATGAGCCTCAGCAAGCGTTTTTTTGCCGCGTGGTATGACCTGCTGAATTCGGGCGTCGAGGGGCGTGTCGTGCCGTATCGAAGGCTGACCGCGGGTGTTGCGCACGGTAATGTGCTCGAAATCGGCGGTGGGACCGGCGCCAATCTACCGTTCTATCCACCCGATGCCAGCATCACATTCATTGAGCCGGACCCGCATATGATCAGGCGGCTCAGGCGCGCCATTCGCAAGCAGGGGCGCAAGCAGGGGCGGCAGGCGGCTATCGTGCAGCGATACGGCGAAAACCTTCCCTTCGCCGACGGTAGCTTCGATGCGGTCGTAACCACGCTTACTCTGTGCATGGTGCACGATGCCGATGCCGTAATCCAAGAAGCGCGGCGCGTGCTCAAGCCGGGCGGCAACTACTTGTTCTATGAGCACGTGGTATCCCCGAGGAGTCGCGGGCGCTGGTTGCAGCACAAGCTCAACCCCGCGTGGAAATGTCTTACGACCGGCTGCAACCTTGACCGCGATCTTACAGCGTCCATCCGTAGCGCAGGATTTGCAAGCGTTGAGATTGAGGCGTTTGACCTGTCGGTGGGATTGCCGGTTACGATTCCCAACATTGTCGGTGTTGCAAGGGCGTGAGGCACTTGTCAACACGATTGAGCCACTTGGAGGGCGCCGGTGTCCGCTGCTGATTGCTTCCCTGATTGGCAGGACGACACTGGCAACTCCGTTACCCGAATGCCGGATGCCGTTCATGTCGCCGCGAGTGGCATTGTCTATAATGACAAGGGCGAAGTGCTGCTGGAGAAGCGCGCCGACAATGGCTGGTGGGGACTTCCCGGCGGTCATGTCGATGTCGGCGAATCGGTTGAGCAGGCAGCAATCCGGGAAATCCGGGAAGAGACCGGAATCAGAACGCGGGTCAGGCGTCTGGTGGGAATATACTCTGACCCTCGCTACAATGTGATCGGCGCATACTCGGACGGTCTCATTCATTTCGTTGTGGTGATATTCGAGTGCGAATATCTGTCCGGTGATTTGGAGGTGTCGGAGGAAAGTACGGAAGTGCGCTACTTCCCGGTGCGCAATCTACCCGCCAAGACGCTGCTTTGCGATGTGCAGGCAATAGCCGATGCCCTTGAAAATAGGATTCAGCCGTTTATCAGATAAGGAGAAACAATTATGGATTTCGAGCGAGTTCGACCGTTCTTGGAGACGCATCACAGAGGCGTCATAGCCACGCAGAGGCCTGACGGCGCTGCGCATTCCAGCATCGTCGTCTGTGGCGCGTATGAGGGCAAGGCGGCGTTCGTGTCCGTCTATCCGCGCTCGCAGAAGATTCGCAACCTTCGGCGCAACCCCAATTGCACGGTGCTCTGCGTGACCGAAAATTGGCGCGAGTGGGTGTCGGTCGAAGGGCAGGCGACGCTCTACGACTACGGCAATATGGACGCCGAGGAAGCCCGCGTGATGCTGCGCTCGGTCTATATGGCGTGCAGCGACACCGAGCACCCCGACTGGGAAGAGTACGACCGGGCGATGATTGACCAGGAAGCGGTCATTGTGCTAGTCGAACCGAAGCGCATCTATGGCTTGCTTCGCAGTTAGCGGATGCGCGATATGTTATAATGGGCGGTGGTTCCACGCGGAGAGATGGCCGAGCGGACGAAGGCGCCGGTCTCGAAAACCGGTATGGGCGCAAGTTCATCGTGGGTTCGAATCCCACTCTCTCCGCCATTAATGACAATCTGTCTCATGAATCGAGACGATTTCACCGACGCAACATATGCCTGTCATTTCGCCTTCCCCCTTCATTGTCATTCCGAACGCAGTGAGGAATCTGAAATCGTTGTCTGTGAATCTGTTCCCGACTTTAGATTTCTCGCTTTGCTCGAAATGACAGCGGGTGCCGGTCTAACCCCTTGCGCCACCACAAGGACGATGGCCGCATTTGCATAGAAGCCTCATCGGACCGACCCGCCTACTGGTCGAAGTATTCACGGAGGAGATCGTAGAACTGCTCTTGTGTCATGAGGCCGAGGTCGAAATCTTCGATGGCGGCGACAATCTCCTCGGAATCGACTGTGCCGTCGCCGTTGGTGTCGTAGTTTGCCAGTACCGGCCCTGACAGCTGTAGGGACGTCTGGAAATCGAGGGTGGTGGCGTCCAGCCAGCCTGTGCTGAGCGACCTCCGGTGCTTGGCTATGGCGTGCACGGCGAACTTATACGCCGTGCCGGACTGCAAGCCGGAGATGGTTGCAGTTGTTCCGGAGACCTGGGGTCCCCACTTCGTAACCGCATCCTGCGGGTCATCCTCCACGCGGTAGTAGCTGGTCAGGTATCCGATGACAGTTACAGGCCTGCCGGTGTCGGTCTGCGTTACGGCGTTCCAGTTGAGCGTGACGGAGTCGCGGTCCGGAGTCGCCCTGAAGTTCGTGGGCACGGACGGACGGCCTTCGAGTATCACCTCCGCAGGAGAGCTTTGAACCATTGAGCCGGTGAGTAAATTGCCCAAGGGATCGGTGCCGGTAGGGCCTCTGCCGGTCGTGTAACTGAATCCGGCGTGACGAACGCGGAACAGGTACTGCTCCGACGGGTTGAGGCCCGTTACCCTTGCCGTTGTACGCCTCGTGTCATTGTAGTCGGGGCAGTTCGTAAAGCTGCGGGGGGATGTGTCCACCGTAAACGCACATGTGAAGCGGTCGAAATTGCCCGGGCGGGGGATATCTTCGCTGTAGCTGCTCAACCAGAACAGGTCCGCCGTGCCGTGGCTGGTCACGTTCCCGACCTGGAAGGCTATGGGCGGAGCGGGCGCGGTCCATACATACCGATGTCTTTCCACGGGGCCACATGTGGAATCCGTGGAACAGGTTCGAATGGTGAAGGCATATTGCATCCCGGGCTGCAAGCCGGTAACCGTGGTCTCTACCCTGGCGTTTCTGTCGCTCGATGGGACTATCAGTTGTGGTTCCCGAAACTCGAACCGGAATTCATAATGTGCAACCGTCGCATAGGCGGAGTACTCGATGGCGGGGGTATCAGGGTCATTATCATGATCATAGCTACCACTCGTGGGGGCAAGCGGCGGCAGCCAGGAGAGCACAACCTCCGTAGTCCTGCCCTGCGCCTGGACTTCTCGAATAAGTAATTCTTCTATGGTAGCGTGCGCGGGCGGCGCCCAGGGCGCTGAGGCTGACAGGGCAAGCAGAGCGATGGCTATGCCGGTGACGAAGATGCGGGGGAGGGATGCGAAGCGTTTGGGCGCGCTCATCGGACGCCTCCGCTCCTCAGGGAAGCTATTATTG
>VXNZ01000001.1 GCA_009840355.1 Chloroflexota bacterium | reverse complement strand
GCCAGATTAGGGCAATTATCATCTGGGCTAAAGTGATTTGACGACACGCCCTAGTCAAACCGCTTGTCAACTCGTCATCGAGGTCATCCGCGCCAAAGCCGTTCATAATGACATTCCGGTACTTCAGCATCTGGTTGAGTTCCTCATATTCGTCTTATAAAAACATCCCGAAACGCCTGGAGCGCTCACCACCGACGCGTCTCGTTGATCGCGCATGGTGGACAATGGTCAAGGTCATAGAGGGCCGCGCGCACTCCACATATACGTGTACGAAAGCGTTCACACGTATTCCTGTGGCGAATACCGGCTGGGCTGGCGCTTGCACGGCCCGCTCGTGAGCGCGGGGAGCTTTCCGCGCGGGACGTGGCGTGCCAATCCCGTTCGTCGATTCGGCGCCACTGATATGTAGCTCACTGGCGCAACACGGTGCCGTTCCAGTGGCTCCTCGCACCCACCACACGGGTCTAGACACCCCTAACGAGAATGCGCTTTGGAAATTCTTACGACACATTTGTGTACACTGCCGTACACAAATGTGATAGAATGCCCATCCCCAGTTACTGGCGTGAACTCAGATGGCAGTGTGCCGGGAGGTCTCATATGGAGCTACGTCTCCCCCTGTTTCGGCGAAATGATAGACGGTCGAATGTAAGAATGGCGTTTTTCGAAAACGAACCCACTGGAGTTCTCTTGCGCCTACCCGAAAGCATGGTAACCGAAGACACGGAGTATATCCCTTTCAGAACGACACTCTACGAGGACCCGCGGGTCGTTGAGTTCGTGAACTTTATGCTGCATGTGATCGTCAGTGCAACCGATGGTAAGGTGTCTCCAAAATCGATCTGGAACGAGTGGCTGGGACGCCCCCAGGATTCTGCTATCGACAGAGCCGAAATGAAGGCGGGCATTAGTTTTGAGCACGTGCAGCAGCTATTCACCGACGTCTTTGACGCCGGCGACCGGGTCAGGGGGAGATTGAACGGGGAGGTTCAGCGGGTCTGGGAAGGCTTTATGCTGATCCCGCCCAGGGCTGAATACACTCTCCGACCGGCGCCGGCTGGAACCCCGGCCACTACCGCCGTCCCGGGACGAAATTTAAGAGAAGATACGGATAAAGCCGACGCGGAGAGCGACAAAATCACTCTTGAAGTACTCTATGATGGACCGACTCCGGCGAAGTTTCGATATCGCTTCGATGATGCTCTCATGAGCGTGACTATGTATCTCGACAAGGGCTCAGTGGCAGAGCCCCGACGTCCGAGGGCTTACAGGATAACCGCCGAACCCATTTATGAATAGGCTGTGTACGCACATGTACACAGAGGTCGGATACGTGGCTCCATGGGGTTATGGCACGTTCCGCCATCTGTGCTGAAGTGAATGACCGAAGGTATCGGCAGCCATCTTACTTCTGGTCGCCTACAGGCGTGTACAATGCTGTTCACGCTCACTTTCTCCATGACTAGATGTCGCCCGGCAATTTGCCGCCACTCCAGACGCGATAAATTTACTTTGATCGTCGCCCCAGTCTCAGTGTACACCCCGCAACAACAGCCCAGGTGCCCGCACGCCGCTAGGATTCGATATGTCCAGAACTGGCGAATTAGTCGCCTGTGCATAACCGGCAGGACGGGAGTGCCGTTGGCTCAAGCGGTCGCAGGGCGCTCATCGTCAACGCCAAGTTGGAAGTTTGCCATTTTCGCCAATGTAAAAGTGTACCACTCAAGTCCTCTCACAGGTCGAAGACATTCGCAGGAATGGATTCACAGGCACCGCACGGTTCGATTCCAATATTCCGTGAGAGTTCACAGGGAATGGATTGGTGAGTCCAGTGACGGCTAAGAATGGCTGTGTGAATAGTTCAGTAGGTGTAATGGTCCGCATGTGATACAAGGTTACTCAGAGAGCACTGAGAGATCGGTTGAGTGGTTCGCGGAAGTTTCTGCGTGTTATAGTAGCCCAACGGACGGTATAGCCTACCCAAGAAATAGCGCGAGCCGGAAAGTTGTCCAGTCGGTGGCGCTGAGAGTCCATTGGAGCAACTGGGGCGAGATCTCGCCGTCTGAGTAATTTGTCGAGAGCGATTCCTTGGCGAGTGTGAACAAAGGTGTACACATTGGGCCAATGTGGAGCGACTATGAGTTGCGGATGGACCAAAACAGAACCGAAAAGCGGGGAATTAGGCGCGCAATCCTTTTTGAGACTGACACTAGGGACGGAGGATGGGCCGGCGATTGAAAGTCCAGGAGTAAATTGGGCAGCGACTCGGTGGTTACGGCACGGAGGGGATTACGGTACTAGCGGTCCAGGCGGGCGTATTTCGGGTGGAATTTGATGTAGGGAAAATTGGTGAGGCGATTTTTGGCGATTTTTGGCTCTGGTGCGGTTACGGGAGCCTGTCTAGTAAGGGTTAAAATGGCATTTTCGTCTTACCGCTTACCTTCCTGTTCTGTACCTCAATATAGTATCCTACCTCCGTCATGAATCGCGCCTTTTTCGGGCTAAAAACACCCTAGTCTCAAAAAGTCAGCCATTTAGTCTCTGGAGCCCGAAATTCAGTGAATTTGGGCAGTTTGCCCTGCATGGGCTGAGACCGTAATAAGGGCTTACGAATCCCATCTGCTTCAGATGCCGAACTGTCCGAGAATACTACTTCTCTGAGGGCTGTTATGCACTCACGGGGAGCGTAATATATCAACCGTTGTTTACATGGCGACTTCGGATGTTTACGCTGCGACGTCGAGCTACGAGTTTACGCGCGAGTTCAGTTCTGTATCCTACCTGCGTAACGCACGATGATGTTCGAGATTATAGGGGGTGTCCATGTTCGAGGAGTATCCCATCAGGGTTGATGGTCCCAACGGCGAGGTAGTCGCAGCTTGTTCTGAGATCGAAACCGCGATAGGGCTTGTCTGCGCGTCCGGTCCACGTTCGACTATCTGGATGGGAATCCGCAACCCTCAGAAGATCTACACGTTAACCGAAGAGCATTCCTTCGTCGGGGATTGGTTTGGCCGCTGGAGTGGAGAGTTTGCTTACGACCTTGACTTAGCCGTGTGGAGAGTGACATTGACGCTCCATACCAACTGGGCCGACATCGAGGCAATACATGAACAGGAAGACCCCTTCCTCAATGAGCAGTGGTGGGAGCGATTTCAGCAATACGTTTCTGAAAATGGCGACCCTGTTTTGAGAGAGCGGGCTGACGATGATGACTTCATTGAGTTTATGAAGCGAAAAGCCGAGATGGAGGTGCTGGGTGAAGAAGACGGCGAAGTGATGGCACTTAGGAACGCTATCCGAATGACAACGGATGGGGATGGTGACGATGACCTGCCAACCCTTCCATCTCCGTACACCTTCTGATTCGTGAGACGGTTGGCTTTATTTTCATGTCCGGACTGTTATATGCGAGACTTGGACGGCGAGGAGCGTCTGATTTCAGACAGGATCGGATTGGTTGTCCGTAGGTGGTAGTCATCCATTCGCAGCCATATCTTATCCTTCAGTATCGACGAGGCTGCGTTATACTCCGCGAACGTCGTGATCGCAATCGGGACACTCAAGCCCATCGCCGGTGTCCAGTTCCCCCTTCTCATTCTCTCTTGTCCCAGCTTGAGCATTCTCTGACGTATGCTCTCCGTGGGCACGATAAATAGCGTCACCTCGTCGGTCAGGTGCAAGGGGTTCTCCGAAGCGGTAACGTTACCCACAAACTGGTTGCCCTCGAAGATATAGTACCTCAGCCACACCAGGACTTTGTTCTGAAGCGGCTTCCCACCGCGAGACCCTCTTTTTTCGTATTCGAGGTGCAGTGTCTGGGTATCTCCACCCAGTCGAAGGAATATCGCAGCGTCAGGTCGGATCATTCGCCAGTGCGTCCGGTCCAGCCAAAAACGCCTGCTCGCGGAGTGGTCAGGTATGGCCTCGACCAGACCGCGGTGTTCAGTGTGGATTCTGCTCACTATCTCATTTATGCCCTCGGTGTGCGAACGCTCCCTGCGGAGCTTTGCTATTCTCGTTCCATCCGTCCCCCATTCCTTTCGCAACCCACCCAGGTCAGTCCTGTCTCTGTAAGCCAGGTAGCGTAGTCCGCCGTCAGCCAAGATGATGTTTCGGGAACCAGTGTCGTACCGGATAAACCCGTCTGCCCGGAGTGCTGCCAGTGACTGCGCGGCCCGACTCTTATCCGTGCCTTTCCACTTGTGCTGATCCACCATCTTCACGATTTCCGGCCTTTTCATCAGCGGCCAATCCGCAAGGTAGTTCAGTATTCGCTTCTTGTTCGAGCTTAGCTCTGTCGGGTTCAGCCGGGCAATGTCCTTCGGCGGGAGGACCCGCTTGAAGCTGTTGTGGTATTCGATAGTGTATGAGTCATCTCTTTTCAGGTTCCTCACTAGCGAGCTGAAGGACTGCCTGCTAACGTTAGAGTCCACTCTGATCCACAGATTTGAATCGTCGTCTAAATCAAATGCCTCTCGCTCGGTGGCGACAGCGCATGGCATGTAGCCCTTCATTCTGAATGTCTGCCTGATTATGTCCTCGGAGACCCAGGACTTCGCAAAGGTTGTCTGCACCAGCACAAACGTCAGTGGAGGGCCGCGCCTCTGGTGGTTGTCTGCGCCTGACCCGTTCAAGACTGCCCAGAATCGTTTTTTGAAATCCTCGCGCATCATCGTGTTGCCCATACGCATGAAACCGACCGTGATGCCGTCAGCCCCCAAGGCGAAAGCGTCGAAATTGCCGTTGCGAGGGAACCTTATCGTCAGGGGTCGGGACTCCGGGCGGATTTTCGTCATGCGCTCGCATAGCTTGTAAATCATCGAGACGCTATCGAGGCGCCTCAGCAGATTGCGCTGCCAGTCCAACGAGCAGGGAAAGTAGTTCAGGACCGCTTCAGGGGTTGTCTGGTATACGTCAGCGAAGTCATTGAGTCCCTTCGCGCCGACGAAGAAACGGTTGGAGTGTCTTTTTGTGCCCCGGGGGTAATGCTTGACCGAGCTGATATATCCCGCCCGCTCAAGTGTCTTCAAGGCGCGATAGACCTGCTTGCCGGAAGGGAAGGAACGAAAAGAGGTCAGTTCCGCTGCGGTCGTAAATGGAAGGTCCGACAGGTGAGCATACACCGACTTTGCGAACGACGATATGTGGATTGTCTTCTCAGGCATCCTTTCTCACCTTGTCTGCAAAAACTTTATCAAAGCGCCTCGTGAATCGCCTGGACACTCTTCGTATCATCTCCGCCAGGCCCTGTACATCGTATGTGTGATGTGTGAGGGGACGTCGTTCACCGGCATCAGTTAATTTTCGCCGGTAAGGGCGTTTCGACTCATAGGCATTCAGAAATCCGGCAACGCCGTGCAATTGGCAGAGCCGTCATAGGGTAGTTCACTTTCTAAACGTTCCGGGCAGTCGAGGTCAGTCAGATCGCACCAGTTGCACTCAGGCGGGCTGGGGACCCTGCGCGCGGGTTCGTCCGACACCACGCGCCTTATCAGGTCGTGAAGCCCTTCCCTGAAATCCGCGTCGATGGCAGTCGAGGGTATGTGAATCTCGGTGCCGTCCCTGTACACCAAACAACCGTTCGGCGACTTGTTTGTCCATGGAGAGTCCGCCACCAGGGGAAGCGCGTACATGTAGATCATCACCTGCGCAACGTCCGAGTCCCGCTGAGCGCCGGTCTTGACGTCATACACCGTAATCTGGTCGTCCGGCGAGACCGACACCAGATCAGCCTGCCCGGCCACCATCGCGCCTGAGCCGCCCTGCAGCCTGAACCAGTTGGCCCGCTCGGTTGTGACGGTATGGCCCTTTGCTTCGAGCCTGTCCCGCACATCGTTGAGCAGCCATGTATGGTGCATCTTCCAGGTGGAGAGGCTGAAGTCGCGGCTGGCCCTGGCGTATCCGCTGTAATGTGCTTTATACCACGACGCCCACTCGCAGGAGGCGTCGCCGACTAGCAGGCGCGACAGCCAGGTAACCCAGACATACACGTTGTCTCGTCGTATCGTCACCGCCTGAGCCTCTCGATGCAAGGTATGGAACACCTGTCCTTAATGGATGGTACCAGAGGATGTCGGCTGTCGCAAGGACAGGCAATGCTCAGGTGGCAGTGGACACCCGCCTTCTGTGCGTCTCCCGCATCAGTGAGTTTGGCGATTCCTGGTCGTCTCCTTATTCGATGGCTGATTGAGCCGCCTTTCTCGCCAGTTGGGCGTGCTCACCATCTGTTGTCATGTATTGGATAAGGGTAACCGTCCCAAGATTGGTGTGATAAGAAGGAAGCGGGGAATCCTGATAAAGTTCTGATTGCACAACGCAGAACTTGGAGTCCCCGCCGATGCCCAGAATACGATTCACGCTGCCTGAGGTCAAGCAGAGGCCGGACGCTCCCCCATCAACGTGTCCGCGTTGCGGAGGAGTCACATTCCACAAGCACGGACAGGTGGAGAAGGCGATAAAGGGCCTCTACATTAGTCGGGTAACGGTGGTTAGATACAGGTGCGTCGCCTGCGGCAGGACATTGAGGCGTTACCCTGAAGGAGTGGACAGACATATTCAGAGCAAGAGGCTTAGGGCATTGTCGGCGCTGAGCTGGGCGCTGGGACTGTCGCACAGGTCTGTGAGCAACTTGCTGACTGCTCTGGGAAGCGCGTTGTCTAGGATGAGCAGTTGGAGGGATGTTCAGGAAGCGGGAGTGGGAGCGATGAGGGCGCTCAGTGGTGGCTTGAGGGCGCGGGTAGAGGTAGTGGGAGCGGACGAGGCTGTGGTGAAGTTGAAGGGAGAGAAGGCAGTCGTCGGGTTCGTGATGGATGCGGAGCGTGGCAGGTTGTTGGGGATAGACCTTCTTGTGGAGCGAGACCGGGCTGGCTTTACGGAGTGGTTGAGTGGGTATGTGGACAAGTTCGGAGTGAAGGCGATAGTGAGCGATGATCTGAACACATACAAGCCTGTGGTGGAGGAGTTGGGGCTGGAGCATCAGATATGTCTGGCTCATGTGAGGAAGAATGTGAGAAGGCGCCTGAACGAGATAGAGGGTTGGGACTGGCACAAGGCGCGGATATGGCTGTTGCTGAGCGAGCTGCCTGAGGGTGGAGGCGCGGAGTTGATGAGTATGGAGCGCAATGTGAGGGAGGATGCTGAGTTGAGACGGCTGGTGGTGGAGTTGAGCGACAAGTGGAGGAGTCTGAGGAGACACAAAAGCGCAAGAGGACTTCCGGAGACGAACAACTGTACGGAGCGGATGATAGGGAGAAGCAAGATAAGATACAAGACAGTGAGAGGCTACAAGAGCATAGAGGGTATGATGAACGGGCTAAGGCTGAGGCAGTGGGTATGGAGTGGCGAGGATGGGCTGTGCGTGGGCGAGTTGGTGAACGCATAGCGCGTCATAATCGAACTTGAGAGAACACGCACTCTCAGCCTCTATACAAAATCCCACACCGTTCTTGGGACGATTACGGATAAGGCCGTCCATTGACAGATTTCAGCCAAATGGATAGCATTCTTCATGCTACCAACCACTTAGTCCTAAACAGGCTGGGATTGGCCGCATCCCGCGGTCTCTCCTTGCCAGGGGCGCACCGCGCCCCTGCGCGGTTGCCTGTTTAGGAGGAAGCGTTGGTAGCACTGCGCAACCTGTACCGCAAGGGGGCTTTCTTCATGAGCACGCATTCAACTCCCGACGAGTCTCGGCACCAACCACCTGAGCCCGCTGTTGAAGACGAGAATCCCTCCACAGTAAATCTGGCGCTACTTGACATCCTCCAGCGCTACGAGAACGAGAGTTTGGCCGAGGCGTGGCTCACCGCGCGTAGATGGCCCAACGGTATCACATGCCCTAGATGCGACTCCAGTAACATCGCCCGACCGCCAGACCGTAGGCCGCTGCCTTACAGGTGTCGGACATGTCGCACACAGTTCAGCGTCAAGTCCCACAGTGCACTCAGAAGCTCCAAGCACTCGCTCGGGACATGGGTTCAGGCTTTTCATATTTGCTCGGCTTTCTCTAATCCTGATGCCGTCGACATACGCGACATACTTCCTGTCACTAATAAGGCTGCTTGGAATCTCGCGATGAGGATCCACGAAGCTTGGGAGTTCTATAAAGACGACCCGCAGGCGCTGGAGACCCCGAGGAGGTTGGCATGACCACTCAGCTGCAAGAAAAGCAACCCGTACAAATCGTTTTCAAGAAGAGTACCCGCCCTCGCCGAACCTTGCCTCTGCCGGTAGACAGGAGTGCTGAAACACTCGCTGCAGCGTTGTTCGACTTGCCGGAGAGCCACACATGGGTCTTCATGAAGGGTAAGTCCTTCAGGGACTGAAACGTCATCGTCTCGACTGACAGCCGGGGAACTAGGAGCGTGACAGAACGAGGTAGTCTGAATTCTGAAAGTTTGAGAGCAGGTTGGCAATGGAAGGTCTGACAATTTCACCGTCCACGATTATGCAGACTCTGTCGGGCCCAATTACCTCCAGAAATGCAAAAATGGCGGCAAACATGCAGCCTGCAGCCAATCCTTCTATCGCTCAGGAAGCACCTGAGCTTATATGCGCGATAGTAGATGCGAATGCGCAAGCTGTCAAGTTCAAGGGTGGCGGGAATTCAGGAGGACTTATGCTAGTGGGCTTCCTTCGTGCACCACTGTGACCTTACCTCTGACTTTATCAGTGGGGAACATGGAGCAGCTTAATCGGGAATCCTTCAGCCTGAAAAAGAAGCTCAGACAGTCATTGATCTATTAGTGAGCTTGTTCTTCTCTCATATCGAGCAGATTGGAGCGGGCACTCAGTGCGCCAACCGTCGGCGGAAGATACTCGGAGTCGAACAGAAACCAGAGGGAGGTATAGAATGAAGTTGAACAGACGACAGACGGCAGGTGGAGCCTGTATCGTGGGCGGCACGGTCGCGTACCTGTGGCTGATGGTCGCGATGGTCGTTCCAACAACATTGGAGCTGGCCGGAAATCTTGGCGTGCCGGCTCCCGCGCCTGCGGTCTGGGCCGGGCTTACGGCTGCGGCCCTGCTGGTCGCCTTCGGCGTGGACAGGGCGCTGAGGCATTAGTCGCGCCGGCAGACCGCATCGCCGGACGCTGCGATACAGGTTGCGAAACGCTGACCCCGCTACCGTCTCGTAGGGAGCCCCGGAAAGAGAAAACCCTGCCGGCGCGACCGATCTGACAAGATGGCCTTGTTCTGCACGCGCATTGCCTGGTCGGCTCTCAGGTGGTCCGGAGACGGGAGCCGGCCGAGGCTCGGATCAGGGAGGTCAGTCCGGGTCGACATAGTAATCGGAGGACATTGCGATGTGGGCGCAGCTTAACGGACTAGACAGGGTTGGCCTCATTCTGGGTACTTCTCACGTCTTAGTGGCCTTCGCGCTGCTAGTCGTGTTGCTGGCGGCTGATCTGGCTCTTGTCGCCTTTTACGGATCATTGACTGTTTGTGTCGGAGTTGGGCTTCTGGGATCATTTCTGCTCTGGTGGGTAGGTAAGGATGCGTTCATGAAGATCGGAGTCGTGGAGAGAATAATGGAGAGGCGCAGAATCGAGGCTGCCGCCGCCCTGGCGGAGCGTTATCAGGGCATCGACTTGACGACCATTCCGGAGGTCGCAGCGCTGCCCACTCCAATGTATGGCTGCCCCGGCTGTTCCAGGTACGACACATACACTGCTGACAAGCTGTACTGGGTGGAAGAGAAGCCGTTGCTGTCGGCGGGCTGGTACTGTGGGAAGTGCGTGGACAAGCTGAGGGACAAGCCGCTTGATGAGCGGATGGACCTGGCGACATTCCTGATCGCGGTGGGCGGCGCCCTTGGGACTGACTAGCCAGCGCGTTCGGTGAAGGAGTCGGCAATGGAAGGCTTTCGGCCTGCAGTCCCTCGATGAGCGGGGTGGAGATTCTGCCCCAGTGGTTCCGGCGGCGTCAGGTAGGTTCAAATCCTCACCTCTGACCCCGGTTTGAGTCGGAGTAGCTTAGTCAGGTGAAGCACCGCCGGAACCATTTCATCACCGACTTATTCAGAGAAGGATTTTCATGGCAACAGACGACAGAAAGTATGACAGACAGGGACGCCCCGCGCTCAACGAGCAGTACACCCATGACGTGGACACCGCACAGCACTTTCTGGCCGACCACGCCGCCGAACTGATAGTAGCGTTTGACCACCACGCCGCCAATCCCGAAGTATTCATCTATGTTGCGACTCCTGACGGTACGCTTTCTGCCGGCGACTACTACCTCTGGCCGCTGCTTCACCGAACAGCGCAGCGCATCAATGCCGTGCTGGAGGAAAAGAGGCGCGAACAAGCGACATGGAGTTGGCGCTTGTACCAGCGAAGGACGACAAAGTGGGTCAGGCGTATGACGATGCTTCAGACCCTCATCCGGATCCGTAAGTCAACCGTTCACGCCCTCTGCGCCTGGGACCTGCAAGACAGGCGTCCAGAAGACTTGGTTGTCCTCGACACCGACCGGAGTCTGAACGGCCTGACCCGGCAGGAGGCGCTGGAGATCGTGGGCGCGGCCCGGTAAATCCTTGATGATGTAGGAGCGCTCACCAACCCCATCCCCAGACCTTTAGGAGAATCTCTCATGGTGATTGAAGAAAGAGAATACGACGAACTGGGCAGACCCCGCATCGGGCGCGAATACAGCTACGACCTCGCCGTAGCCCAGCACTTCCTTGCCGACCACGCCGCGAATCTGATAGTAGCCTGGGACCATCACGCCACCAACCCCGAGGTGCTGATCTATACCGAGACCCCGGAAGGCCCTCTCTCTGCCGGCGACTACTACATCTGGCCGCTGTATCATCGGACTGCGAAACGCATTCATGGAGCGCTTGCCCGAATGCGCCCAGCCGGTGAGGGGGCATGGCATGAGGGGTATTTCCAGAGGACGCGGAGTGACTGGGCTTTGCGCCTGTCTACGCCTCAAAGTCTCACCAGAATTCGCACGGCAACCATTCACGCGCTTTTCGCGTGGGACCTGCAAGACAGCCGGCCCGAGGCTCTTACCGTGCTCAACACCGAGCTTAACCTGACCAGCCTGACCCGGCAGGAGGCGCTTGAGACAGTCAACAAGCCTGAGAGGACTTAGAAATGGACAAACAGGGTAACAAGACAAGGACCCCTGCAAATGATGAGCATGACGCCTTTCTCAAAGGGGTGGATGCGGCGATGAAACGTGCGGCTATTGAGGCGAGGCAGCGTGCGATAGATAACGATGGATACGTGGAGACCTGGCGAGACGGAAAGCTGGTGCGAGACACCGAGGTATAGTGGTAGGCTGGCGCTCGTTCTCGCTGTCCGGTCAGAACCCGACACTCCCCTCACTGAGTATGTTCTCCAGCGGAGCGCGGTCAGGGAAGATGTGCTCGTTGGTCGCAACTGCTTCACCAGAAAGCCTTTTTGGCGTCTGCCCGGGCAGCCTGGCTAGGTAGGTTGAATGCCGCGAGGAGGATATGGATGGCAGTCGTAGAATGCATCCCGGACCAGACTCGTAAGTCCAGGCGCAAACAGTTCCAAGAGGGCAAAGATAAGGGCTTGGCCGAGGGTCTGGAACATGGCGCCGAGTGGAACGACCGGCGCCTGCAAACCGAGGAGTGCGGCGAGCGGTTCGACGAACCAGAGGACCCCCAATAATACGGACTGAACCAACACTATGAGAGCCTCCGAAGGCTTCAACTCTGTGGAGGCTCTTTTCGTTCAGCAGTTAGTTTACCTTTCCCATCGATGTGAGGAGAGAAATGCAACACTTAAAACCCAACAGAAACAGGTCTTACCCCATAGACCTATCGGATGTGAGTAGCGTCCCGTCAAGTGGTGTGTTAGATCGTCAACCTATTTGTTCTACTAAGCCCGAATCCACCGAAGCGGAACGTGTGGGCGCTGGAATGATACAGAGGGAACGAGGATGAGGCCGTGCGAGCGGAATTCAGTCTGACATGGCAGAGGTTAACCAGTTGTCGGCGATCCGCAGGGTTCAGAAGGCGCCCTTTCAGGCTGTGCAGTCGGCAGGGACCGCTCACGGTCCACCCGGGGCGAGTTGAGCGGACCTTCGAGGCAGACGAGTGAGGATGTGTCTGGCGGGCCGACTGCCGCCGTCAGAGCGGGACTGGCAGTTCGCGCAGCCGCACAAGGGCGCGATTGAACCGGTCTTGCCAGGGCCAGCCTCGGGGTAGATGCAGGGTGAGACGGCGTGCAGAGCGTGTGAGGCGTCCGGCCAGGGAGAAGAAGCGTCGCCTGAGGGTTTTTGTGGTCAGGGTCTGCTCCCCCAGACCGATGCGTGCGGTCCAGCGAGCCAGGTTGTGTGCCAGCACTTGGACGGCCATCCAGGCGGCGTTGGCGGCGAAGCGCCCCGAGGGAAGATGGTTCAGTCCCACGCCGTACTTGAGGTCGCGGATGGCGTTCTCGATCTCGGCGTGTCTGCGGTGGTCTGCTTCCAGTTCCAGTGTGTCTCCCTCGCGGTCGGTGATGAAGGCGTGATAGCTGTAGCTGACGAACAGCGCCAACTAGGAGCCGGGCGTGGGCCTGACCCTTCGGACAATGAGTCGCACAGGCACGGCGTCGGAGCGGTTGTCGAAGGGGACATATGTGGTCTCGGCCACGTCTGCGGCTCCTTCCATCCAGTAGGGTATCGGTGTCCAGTCGGTCTCGGGTATGGCCTCTATGATGTCACGCAGTCCCCGGTGCTGTCTGACGCTGATGGAGAAGCGCACACCGTTGTTGCGGCACACGTTGACGATGTCGTGGTTATAGAAGCCGCTGTCGGCTCGCACGGTGGGAACTCCCGTGGCTCCGGCGTAGCGCACCCTGCTCAGCGTCTCACGGAGGAAGTTGGCTGCGCCGCGAGCGGTATTGGCTCTGCCCTTGCGTGGTCGTGCCATCAGCACGTCTCCGGTTGTGGCGGCTACGGCGACAAGTGGGTGATAGCCCCGCTGGCCGCTGTAGTTGTGGCGCTGCGCTCCCTCCTTGTCCAGCCCGTAAGTCTCGTAGACGGTCGAGTCGAGGTCGATCGTCAGTGGCTCGTTCCCAGGTCCCGCTCCGGCTTCCCAAGCACGAGCCAGCAGTTCACGACTCACCCTGTCCAGCTGGCGCACGTGTCCCCAGCGGAAGCTGCGCAGGAAGGTCCCCAAGGTGGACGGCGCCTTCACTGTGCATCCCAGGACTTGCCCCGTCCCGCCACAGCGCAGCGCGTCCGCATCGTCTATGCAGTCTCCGCCCGCCAGAGCCGATGCCACTAGGGTCATCATCTTGTCTCCGGCGTTCGCTCGACCTGGCGCCTCTCCCAGGTCGACGTGTCTGTCCACCAGTTGGCACAGACCCAGTCTCTGGACCAGTGTGAGCGGCAATAGCAGTCCGGCATTGGACACCAGGCGGGGATCGTCGAAGGCTATGCGGATGCGGTCAAGACGCTCAGATGCTATCATCTATTAGGTGCTCCTGCTCTGGGGTTGGTTTTATGTCCAATAACCATTATCCTACAGTCTATGGAGCACTTCTCACGTCTTGGCCATCTTCCTCAAACTCAGTGTCTTCGGTGGATTGGGGATAAGGCACTTGCCCTGAAAATCACATCTGTGCATGATGGGCGCCTTTTCTTGAAGAGAATACTCACCAAAGCACCCAAGCCATATCTATTCAAGCGACCTGTTTCGTGACGTAAGTTAAGCGAATTGGTATTACACGCGCATGGGAACCGCGGCGACGGACGACCTCGTAGCCTAGTCGTCGCAGCGCTGTGACTAGACGCGGACCGCTCACGTCTCGCGGCAGCCTCATACGGTCAGGACCTCATCCCGCACGAAGTGCAGTCGGATAAGTTTCGGTCGTTGCATGCTCTCGTCAAAGTAGCAATCCACCGCTTCCTTGATGTTCGCGCGCACTTCTTCTACGGTGTCCCCTTCAGTGTGTATGCCATAGCCTAGCGCGCTTGCCGAGTATCCTCCGTCCACTTCGTCCTCCGTAACTTCAAAGATTATCTCGGTCATAAGAATGCCTCCCTTTTTGAAACGGCTCTCATAGCCGACTTTCGCTGTGCTTGGGTCGTACCGGTCCCAGTAGTTTGTGCTTATGATAGGACCTCATGCTTGAGGATGTCCTCGCCCCGCCATTGTACAGCAACGACATCAGCAACGGGTGAATTGCGGAACTGGGGTGGGTCGGACGGAACGTACGCCCGTAATGTAAGGGCAATCAGTCCAGAACTGAATGTCAACACGCCTTAGTTCGGTGCCATCTCCACAGCAGAAAACTTGGCATATTGTACGCCTTAGCGTACAATACAGATATGTTAACAATAGTGAGAAGTGAGACGTTCGCGAGATGGTTGCGGAGGCTACGAGATGCCCAAGCCCGTGCACGAATCAACGCTCGGCTTCGCAGAGTGGAGACTACTGGGAATCTCGGAGATGCCCACCCGGTCGGCAACGGCATAGCAGAAATGCGCTTCCACTTTGGCCCCGGATACCGGGTATATTTCATCCGAGAGGGCGCTCAAATTATCGTTTTACTGTGTGGCGGCGACAAGGACAGCCAAGAGCATGACATTAGGCGAGCTGAGCAGATAGCGACTGAATGGAGAATAGCGAACAATGAATGAGACATTTGCCCGTTGGGACGCCGCCGAAGAGTTGGTCCATCACCCTGAAGACGCGGCGATGTATCTTGAAGCGTGTATAGATGAGGACCCCGGGGACGGTAGTGTCATCCGTGCGGCTCTGAACGACATCGCCCGGGCACAAGGCATGAGCGGACTGGCCCGCGACGCGGGGTTGAACAGGGGAAACATATACAAGGCGCTATCCGACAATGGCAACCCTTCATTCAGCACCGTGCTCAAAATCATGAGGGCATTGAAGCTAAGGTTGCGTGTGGAGACCGCGTAAAGTGGTCAGCCAGTGGCTTTGCACATTGGCCCGCTTGCACAAAATGCGAACCACCCAATGTACAAGGCGAAGTCCGCAGGATCGATGCTCGAGCTGCTTTCGGCGACCGGTGGAAGTGTTGCGATCATCTATGAGTACCACGCCGGCTCAGTCGCGTACTTCGCGCCGGACGCGCCCGACTTTGCTGATGCCGGGGAGCTGAAGGGCGACGACCTTGCCACAGCCCGACGTATCTTCGATGAGCGGGCGCTGCCTGGAGGAGAGCTTGTGTCAAGTGTTGTGGAAATTCCTCCCAGGTTATCTAGCTCATCAGGCG